>JAPLSI010000003.1 GCA_026398715.1 Gammaproteobacteria bacterium | reverse complement strand
ATCAAAGGCGTCGGCACGAGCACCACGGCGATGCCAAGCACCACGAAGAAGATCAGCAGTCGCGCGTACTGCACGGCAACTTTGACCGGCGTCCACGCGGGAAGCGGCAGCTGCAGCAGATAGGTCAGCGCCAGGCCGACGCCCACCGCAGTCAGCATCGCGTGCAGCTGAGGGACTGCGAACACGCGCAGCATGAAGGTCAACATGCCATCGAGGATCTCGGTCATCGCTCAGGCCTCGTTTCGGGACAGGCCGCCGGCGACTGCCAGCGGATATGGTTTGACGCTGGCCGGCTGCGAAACCTTCCACATCGGTCGGCGTGCAGCGAGCATCCGGTTCTTGGCCATGCGCACGATCGACACGCTGTCGCCCTGGTTGCCGCCGAGCACGTGGTAGGCCTGCGCGTCTTCGCCGACGTAGAAGCCGACGTGGCCACCACCGCCAGCGCGTTGAAACACGAGGATGTCGCCGAGACCAGGCGTCAGCGACGGCTGTCCGAACTTGCCCCAGTTGCGAGCCCACAGTGGCGCATCGACCGGCGTCCACCCTGCCCGCTTGACCACGATGGCAGCGAACAGGCCGCACCACGGAACCGCGTCGGCGACGTAGCTGCTGACCAGGTCGAGCTCTTCAGCCCACGCCATGATTACCGGCGCGTTGACCTTGCCCGGGACTTCCTCGATGCCGAACAACTGCAGCGCTTCTTCGATGATCCGAGGTACACGCGCCTGACGCAGCCACGTGTAGGCGGCAGGAAGGGTCTTGCTCATGGAACCTTCACCGCGCGCTCGATCGCCTGGATCCGGCGCTCGTGCGTCTCGATGGTCTTGGTGTTCGTTTCGACCTGGCGCAGCACCTGCGCGTCGAGGCGGGTATTGAGATCCCGCACGTCCGACTTCATCAGCACGATGTCCGCGCCCTGGCTCTTCACGTTCGAACGCAGGTCGCCCAGTCCATCGATCAACAGCCAGCCGATGATCGTCAGCAGGATCGGCACGACGAAGCGAGCGACGACCTTGGCCATCGTGCTTTCGGTCGCCTTTTCGATGCGCGACTCGTGGTGCTCGGGTTGGGTCATTCGAGGATCCAGTTAGGCGCCGCCCTCCCCGGCCGGACGGGGAAACGGTCCGGGGTGGCGGCTGACTGGCCAAGTGGCCAGCGATCGGGCCGTATTACGGCCAACAAAAAGCCCGCAGGGCGCGCGGCCGTGCGGGCTGGGATTGCGAGGTGAAGCCGGTCAGCTCGAGTAAGTCACCGGGTCGCGAGAAGGTGTTCGACCGCTGGCAAGGGCAACGATGGCCGATGCCGGCACCAGCTCGCGATCGACGCGAGGCTGGCATCGCTGCATCGCCAGGTGCGAGAGCTCGGGTGCCAGAGAAACCACCTGCAGGTCGGCGACGTGGCGCAGCTCGACCACCTGGATCGACACTACCGCGGACGCGGTCACCTGGTCGGCGGCCTGCACGACAGCGACACCGGGATCCGGAGGCGGTGCGGCAGCAAGCGCGGAGGCGGACAGGGCACACAGCACGAGCGCTAGGCTCAGACATCGCAACTTCATCGCACTTTCTCCTTCGTGGTGGATCGATCGGCCAATAAAAAACCCGCCACTTGGGCGGGTTCGGGTCGGCTGCAGAGGCAACTCTGCAAGGTGGCGGAAAACTACGACGCGAGAATATTCGCTGTCAAGGGTACGAGCCGAGCCTGCATC
>JAPLSI010000246.1 GCA_026398715.1 Gammaproteobacteria bacterium | reverse complement strand
CCCATTGTCCAATATTCCCCACTGCTGCCTCCCGTAGGAGTCTGGACCGTGTCTCAGTTCCAGTGTGGCTGATCATCCTCTCAGACCAGCTACCGATCGTCGCCTTGGTGGGCCTTTACCCCGCCAACTAGCTAATCGGACATCGGCTCATCCAATCGCGCGACGCCTTGCGGTCCGCCGCTTTCAACCATAGTTCGTATGCGGTATTAGCGTAAGTTTCCCTACGTTATCCCCCACGACAAGGTAGATTCCGATGTATTCCTCACCCGTCCGCCACTCGCCACCCACAGTATTGCTACTGCTGTGCTGCCGTTCGACTTGCATGTGTTAGGCCTGCCGCCAGCGTTCACTCTGAGCCAGGATCAAACTCTTCAGTTAAATCTAAATGTTTAGCTTTATCTGCAGAAGCCGACCAGCTGGCTTTTCGTCGCTTGCGTACTACTTGTATCTCTACTGGTAAAACGTTTGTGACTAAGATTGGACTTGGCCATATCCCACAGACGCCCGCACAAATTTCCTGCGCACACTGTCAAAGATCCTTACGACACCAACGCCAGCCCTGGGCTGTCATCAGTAGGAGGGGCGTTTCGCCCAACCGAGCCGCACATTATAGGGCAATAACCAAGACCGTCAATAGCGAAGTTCAAGGTTTTTTGCGTCCCGCCCACCGGCCGTTTCCGTGAAGAAAAACGAATCGGGTTGCGGGTCGGCTAGTTTACACAAAAGTCTTGCGCTGCGGCAAAGATTTTCAGGCCGGCTTCAGCCGCACTCGTGCAAAGCCTCGCTTGCCCAGCTGCAGCAGGTGCTCCGACCCGGCCGACAAGATCAGGTCGCGGTCCTCGGTAACCGTCCCGTCCACGCGGACGGCCCGTTCTGCAATTTTCCGGCCCGCTTCCGCGCCGGACGAGGCCAGGCCGGCGGCCCTGAGCAGGGCGGCCAGGCGGATGCCCTCGGCCGGCACCGGGATGTCCAGCAGCGGCAAGTCGGTCGGCACGGCGCCGCCGCGGACAACCTCGTTCCAGTGGGCGATGGCCGCTTCCCCGGCCCCGGCCCCATGGAACCGGTCCACCAGCTCGCGGCCCAGTTGCACCTTGTAGTCGCGCGGATTGGCGCCGCCGGCCACCGCCGCCTTCATGCGCTCGATGTCTTCCAGGGATTTCTCGAAGGACAACAGGGTGTACCAGCGCCACATCAGGTCGTCGGAGATGGACATGGTCTTGCCGAAGATGTCCTTGGCCGGCTCGTTGATTCCTATGTAGTTTCCCAGCGACTTGCCCATCTTGTTGACGCCGTCCAGGCCTTCGAGCAACGGCATGGTCAGCACGATCTGGGGCGGCTGGCCGTAGTGCGCCTGCAGGGCGCGGCCCATCAGCAGGTTGAATTTCTGGTCGGTGCCTCCGAGTTCCACGTCGGCCTTCAAGGCGACCGAGTCGTAGCCCTGCACCAGCGGATAGAGGAATTCGTGGATGGCGATCGGCTGCTGGCCGGCAAAGCGCTTGGCGAAATCGTCGCGCTCGAGCATGCGGGCGACCGTGTGCTGGCCCGCCAGCTTGATCATGCCGGCGGCGTCCATCTTGTCGAACCACTCCGAATTGAAGCGCAATTCGGTCTTTTCCCGGTCAAGCACCTTGAACACCTGGTCGGCGTAGGTCTTGGCATTGGCGAGGACGTCTTCACGGGTCAGGGGCTTGCGGGTGACGTTCTTGCCGGTCGGATCCCCGATCATCCCGGTGAAGTCGCCGATCAGGAAGATGACCTGGTGGCCAAGGTCCTGGAACTGCCGCATCTTGTTGAGCAAGACCGTGTGGCCGATATGCAGATCGGGGGCAGTCGGGTCGAAACCGGCCTTGATCCGGAGCGGGCGACCGAGCTTGAGCCGGGCCTCCAGCTCTTCGGGCTTGAGGATCTCTTCGGCGCCGCGGCCGATGATTTGTAGCGCATGGGCAAGGTCGTTCATGGTCACGTTCAGGCAAAAATCCGGGAAATTGGTCAAGGAATGTGCAGTCAGCGTTAACTCAAGGTTAAAGCTGGCGGTCAAAAAAGCCAGGTTACACAAGGGTTTGACGCACGTATTTAACTCTGGTTATGGTAGCCCGTCCCTACTGGCCGGGCTGGCCCGCGGAGTGCGTTTTGTCCAATCCCCCCAATCAATCCGCGCCGCGTAAATGGTCGCACGAACGCTGGCTGGTCGCAGGACTGTTCGGATTCGTCGCTATCTCGCTGGTGGCCATCGTTCCAGGCCTTGCCATGGCCACCCGTGCCCCCGCGGCCGCGGCCGTCGCTTCCAACCTCATCTCGCTCGAACTGCCCCTGCCCAAGTCGAAACAGCTGGGCGCGGCCACGCGTTCGGGCTGGCAGTTCGTCCGGGTTCGCAGCGGCGAGACGCTCGGCATCGTTTTCGAGCAGCTCAAGCTGCCCGCCACGCTGATGCACCGGCTGCTGGATGAAACATCGGCGCGCCGGGCGCTGACCCACCTGCGTGAAGGCCAGGAGCTGGCGTTCGAGATCGACGCCGCCGGGCAGCTCAAGACACTGCGCTTCGACCGCGATGCCAGCAGCCGCGTCGACCTGAAGGTCGCAGGCGATGCCATCGTCGAGAAAGTGCAGGTACGCCCGATCGAACGCCGTGTCGAGATCGCGGCAGGCACCATCACCCGTTCGCTGTACGCCGACGGCGCCCGTGCCGGGCTGTCCAGCGGCGCCATCAACGAGATGGCCAATATCTTCAAGTACGACATCGACTTCGTCGAAGACGTGCGCGGCGGCGATACCTTCCAGGTGGTCTACGAAGAATTGTGGCGCGACGGCCAGCGCATCGGTACCGGCGACGTCATCGGCGCGACCTTCACCAATCGCGGCAAGCGCTACACCGCTTTCAGCTATGCGCCCGAGGGCAAGACCGAGTATTTCGACGAGACCGGCCGGCCGCTGAAGAAAGTCCTGATGCGCATCCCGATCGAGTTCGCGCGACTGTCGTCCACCTTCGGCATGCGCAAGCATCCGGTGCTCGGACGCATGCGCGCGCACAAGGGCGTGGACTACGCAGCACGCAGCGGCACGCCGATCATGGCCGCCGGCGATGCAAAAGTTTCCTTCGTTGGCTGGAAGGCGGGCTACGGCCGCGCCGTCATCCTCGACCACGGCCAGGGCCGCAGCACGCTGTACGGCCACATGTCGGCCTGGGGCAAGCTCAAGGCCGGCCAGCGCGTCAGCCAGGGCAGCACCATCGGTTACGTCGGCATGACCGGCCTTGCCACCGGCCCGCACCTGCATTACGAATTCCGTATCAACGGCCAGCAGGTCAATCCACTCACCGTCACCATGCCCAAGCCGCAACCCCTGTCGGGCGCAGCACTGGTGAAGTTCCGCGCCGCCACCGCACCAGCGGTCGCGAAGTTGCTGATGGTCGAGAAGAACACGCGCCTGGCCTCGCGCTAGGCCGATGCCGGACCCAACCGTGGCATCTGGCGGCACGGGTGATACCGGCCTTTTCCTCGGGCTGATTTCGGGCACCAGCGTCGATGGCATCGATGCCGCGCTGGTGCGATTTTCGCCAGCGCCCGAACTGATTTCCGCACACACCTTTCCGCTCGACGATTCGCTGGCCGAACAGGTCCTGCGCCTGTCGCAGGCGCGTTCGGAGGTGCTGCTCGATGATGTCGGGCGGCTCGATACCGCGTTGGGCGAGGCGCTGGCCGCGGCGGCGTCACGGCTGCTTTCCGGGTGCGGCGTTGCCGCTGCCGATGTAACTGCGATCGGCTCGCATGGGCAGACCTTGCGCCACCAGCCGGAAGGCGCGTTTCCCTTCACGATGCAACTCGGCGATGCAAGCGTCATCGCCGAGAGATGCGGTATCACAACGGTCGCGGATTTCCGCCGTCGCGATGTCGCCGCGGGCGGACACGGCGCGCCATTGGTGCCGGCGTTCCACGCCGCCACGCTGTCGGACCGGCGGGAAAACCGCGCCATCCTCAACATCGGCGGCATCGCGAACCTGACCCTGTTGCCTGCCGTCGGCACCGTGCGCGGTTTCGACACTGGGCCCGGCAACGGCTTGATGGACGCCTGGATCCTTCGCCACCAGGGACAACGCTACGATCGCGGCGGCGGCCTGGCAGCACAAGGCCAGGCAGACGAGGCGCTGCTGCAATCCCTGTTGACCGAACCCTGGCTGTCGCTGCCGCCTCCCAAGAGTACCGGCCGCGACCAATTCCACATCGAGTGGCTGGACGCGCATCTTGCCGGGCGCGCGCTGTCGACGGCCGACGTGCAGGCGACCTTGAATCGCTTCACGGCACGCACGATTGCCGATGCCTTGCGGTCGACCCAGCCCGATTGCACGCGAGTACTGGTCTGCGGCGGCGGCGTGCACAACCCGGTGCTGCTGCACAACCTGGCAACCGATCTACCCGGCGTGTCGGTCGAGTCGACTGCCGCGCATGGGCTGGATCCCGACTTCGTCGAGGCGATGGCGTTCGCGTGGCTTGCGCGCGAAACGCTGAACGCAAGGCCGGGAAACCTGCCTGCTGTTACCGGTGCACGCGGGCTGCGGGTGCTCGGCTGCATCCACCACGCCGGCAACTGAAATTCCGCAAACACGGTGCCGCCCGCGCGTCGCGTCTAATCGGGCTTGAGCTTCTTGTGCTCTTCGATGGCGTAGCTGGGCGTGTCGTCGGGCAAGGTCGTGAAAGCCGACATCGCTTCATTGAAAGCCCGGGTTTCCGCGTCGTCCCACGACCCCAGCAGTCGCGCTATGTCGCCCGGCACCGGCGCGGGTTCGGGCTCGCTGAGGCCCAGCGCCTGCTTGATCAGGTGCAGGATCACATCGTTCAAGGGCCAGCCACGCTGACGCGCCATCTCCTTGATGCGTTCGGCCACTCGCTCGTCGATGTCGCGTAGCAGGAAATCAGCCATCGCCTCAATCCTAACTGGGAATCCGCCCCGGGGCCAAGGCGGCGGGCCGAGGCTGCCATTCGTTCATGTTCGGGCGACTGCTTGCCGTCGCTGGTTGCCTGGTTGTAGTTCAGTCATCGGCGGCCGCCGGTGGCTGGGTAAAGCCGGCGTCACCCAGTGACTGTTCGATCAGTCCGGCGCGCAGCATGAACAGGTAAAGCAGCACGCCAGGCAGCGCCACCAGGGTGGTGAGCAGGTAGAACTGCACATAGCCCAGCGACTCGATCAGGCCGCCTGCGGTGGTGCCCGTGACCAGGCGGCCGACGATGCTCGCGGCGGCGGACAGCAAGGCGTATTGGGTGGCGGTGAAGGCCAGGTTGCACAACGCCGACAGGTAGGCGACCACCACCACGCCGCCGATGCCGCTGGCGATGTTCTCGAAGCCAATGACATCGAAGGTGGCGATTTCTTCATTGCTGAAACCCAAGTCGTTGAGCAGGAGCCGAACGGTAAGGTTGGCAAGCGTGTCGCCGATCTTGTGCAACAGCACGAACAACAACACGAGGAAGGCGCCACGGCGGCGCGTGAACTCGAGCAAGGGGCCCGACACGGCGACCCAGGCCTGCCGCAAGCCGCGATGCGCGGAGACGGCGACGTGCCGCACGGGTTCGCCCAGCACCAGGCCCGTGACCATCGCGGGCAAGGCGAACGCGGCGCACAACAGATAGGCCGTGGACCAGTTTCCGAGGGTGGCCACGTACAGCGCCAGCGAGCCCGCCGCGACCGATCCGATGCGCCATCCGTATTGCGACATGCCCGAACCCACGCCCAGTTGCTCCGGGCGCAACGTCTCGATGCGATAGGCATCAATGACGATGTCGTAGGTGGCGCCGGCCGCACCGACCGCCACCGCCGCCATCGCGACGCGCGCCAGGTCGGCGCTGGGATCGAGCATGCCCAGCCAGGCGACCGCCGCCATCACCAGCGTCCCCGCGAACAGCAGCCATGACACGCGCTGGCCCAGGCGGCCCAGCAGCGGCAGCCGCACGCCATCGACCAGCGGCGCCCAAAGGAACTTGAAGTTGTAGACCAGGAAGGCCAGGGAGAAGGCAGTGACGCTCTTCTTGTCGATACCGTCCTGCGCCAGCCGCGTGGTCAGCGTGGCGCCGATCATCGCGTATGGAAAGCCCGAAGAGATGCCCAGCATCAACGCGGCGAGCGGTTCGCGTTCGACGTAGGGACGCAAGCCGGATGGCAGGCGCTGGCGCCAGGACAGGGCGGTGCTCATGAGTACTCCACCACGAAGGGCGCGTGATCCGAAAAGCGGGGTTCGGGATGGATTGTGCAGGACTTGAGCCGTTCGCGCAGGTTCGGGCTGGCGACCTGGTAGTCGATGCGCCAACCCACGTTCTTGGCACGCGCCGCGCCGCGCTGGCTCCACCAGGTGTAGTCCTGTCCTTCCGGGTTCAGGTGGCGATAGCTGTCGAGCCAGCCATGTTCCGCGAACAGTTTCGTCAACCAGTTGCGTTCCTCGGGCAGGTAGCCGGAATTCTTCTCGTTGCCCTTGGCATTGCGGATGTCCTTGGGCGTATGGGCAATATTCCAGTCGCCGCATATCACATAACTTCGGCCCGACTCGCGCCATTGGCTGAAGATCGGTTCGATCCAGTCCATCACCTTGAACTTGAATTGCTGCCGCTCTTCCTTCGACGAACCCGAGGGCAGGTAAAGCGAGACCACGCTGAGGTCGCCGAATCGCGCCTCGATGTACCGGCCCTCCTCGTCGAATTCCGGCCAGCCCAGGCCCGTCAGCACCGCGTCGGGCGCCTGGCGGCTGTAGATCGCCACGCCCGAGTAGCCCTTCCTGGTGCTGGCGTCGCGGAATGCGACCTGGTATCCGGCGGGCCTGAAGCAGGCGTCGGCAAGCTGGTGTTCCTGGGCCTTGGTTTCCTGGATGCAGAGGATGTCGGCGTCCTGGTTGGCGAACCAGTCAAAGAAACCCTTGCTGGCGGCGGAACGCAGGCCGTTGGCGTTGAAGGTGATTATTTTCACGCAGGACCGGATTGATGGGCAGGCCGCAAGCCTATCTCACCGCGACCCGGCCTGCGATGCCGTGGCTTGCAGGGTCGTCGGGGCTGTCGTGGCGGCGGCATTGCGGCACAATCGCAGTTCGGCCCCGGGCCCGGAATCCTGACGACATGCAGCCTTACCAACAACAGTTCCTTGATCTGGCCATCGCCAGGAACGTCCTGCGCTTCGGCGAGTTCACGCTCAAGTCCGGGCGCGTCAGTCCGTATTTCTTCAACGCCGGCCTGTTCGATTCAGGCACCGCGCTGGCGCAACTGGGCCAGTGTTACGCGCAGGCCCTGGCCGCATCGGGCATTCGCTTCGACATGCTGTTCGGGCCGGCCTACAAGGGCATCCCGCTGGCGACCACGCTGGCCGTGGCGCTGGCCGCGCAGGGTCGCGACGTGCCGGTCGCCTTCAATCGCAAGGAGGCCAAGTCGCACGGTGAAGGCGGCAGCCTGATCGGCGCGAAACTCCATGGCCGCGTCTTGATCGTGGACGACGTGATCACGGCGGGCACGGCTATCCGCGAGTCGCTGGAGATCATCCGGGCAGCGGGCGCCGAACCCTGCGGCGTGGTCATCGCGCTGGATCGGCAGGAGCGCGGGCTGGAAGGCGAACGATCGGCTGCGCAGGAAGTAGCGGTGCAGTTCGGCCTGCCGGTGATCGCCATCGCCGGGCTGGACGAGTTGCTGGAATTCGCCGACGACCGGCCGGACCTCGCCGCGCACAAATCGGCACTGATGGCGTATCGTTCGCGCTATGGCAGTCGTTCCGAAACCGGGTGATCCGATGAGTCGCAAACCGTTGGTGTTGGCCCTGGCCGCCGCGATGCTGGTGGCCAGTGTTGCCTCCGCGCAGGACAAGGGCCCGAAGCTTTATCGCTGGGTCGACAAGCAGGGCAAGGTCCACTACGACCAGGCCTTGCCGCCCGAAGCAGTGGACCAGGCGCGGCGCGAATTCAGCGCCAAGACCGGCACGGCCGTTGGCAGCGTGGATCGCGCGCTCACGCCGGAAGAACGCGCTCAGCTCGAGGCTGAAGCCAAGGCAGCGGCCGAGGCGGCGGTGGCGGCCAACGAGCAGAAGCGGCTCGAAGACATCATGATGGCCAGCTACCTCACCGAGCAGGACATGCGCCGCGCCTATGGCGAACGCATCAGCTTGCTGACGATGACCATCGAGTCCACCGACATCAGCATCAAGAGCCTGCGCGAGAACCTCGCCAGCCTGTTGCAGCAGGCCTCCGATACGGAACTGGACAACCGGCGCGTGCTGCCGGACCGCATCCAGACCCTGCGCGAGCTGCATGCGGAAAAAGTGAAGCAGCAAAACCTGCAGGTGACACGGCGTGCAGACCTGGCCGCGCTGAATGCGGAGTTCGCACGGATGCTGGCCCGCTATCGGGAACTGCGCGGCAGCGCGACTCCCGCGGCGCCAACACCAGCGCCAGCGCCCTGATTAGAAGGGAAGCGCCAGCCCTGGACTGATCGCGAGGATCTGTTCGCGGAACGCCGCCTGCACGCGGTGCAGCGATTCGTTGTCCTTGGCGTCGAAACGCAGCACCAGGCAGGGCGTCGTGTTGGAAGCACGCACCAAGCCCCAGCCGTCCGGCCAGTCGGCACGCAGGCCGTCGATGGTCGCGATGCGCGCGCCGTCGAATTTGGCCTTGGCCACGAATTCCTCGATGAACCGGTACTGCTCGCCTTCTTCCACGTTGATCTTGAGCTCGGGCGTGGAAACGCCCTTGGGCAATTCGGCGAACAGGATTTCGGCATCGTCCGGCGATGCCGCGAGAATTTCCAACAAGCGCGCGGCCGCGTACAGGCCGTCGTCGAATCCGTACCAGCGTTCGCGGAAGAAGAAGTGGCCGCTCATCTCGCCGGCCAACTCGGCTTCGGTTTCCTTCATCTTCGCCTTGATCAGCGAATGCCCGGTCTTCCACATCAGCGGGCTGCCGCCGTGGCGCAGGATGTGGGTGGCCAGGTGGCCGGTGCACTTCACGTCATAGATGACGCACGCGCCCGGATTGCGCTCCAGCACGTCGGCCGCGAACAGCATCAGCAAGCGGTCGGGATAGATGATCTCGCCCGACTTGGTGACCACGCCCAGGCGATCGCCGTCGCCGTCCAGGGCCAGGCCGATGTCGGCATTGGTCCGTTGCACGACGCTGATCAGGTCCTGCAGGTTGGCCGGGTCGCTGGGATCGGGATGGTGGTGCGGGAAGGTGCCGTCCACTTCGCAATAGAGCGGCTCGACATCGGCGCCGATGGCGGTAAGCAGGTCGGGCGCGATGCCGCCTGCCACGCCACTGCCGCAATCGATGACGACCTTGAGCTTGCGTTCGATCTGGATGTCGCCGGAGATGCGGTCGAGGTAGTCGTTCTTGAGGTCGCGGATGCTCAGCAAGCCGAGCGAATCGGCGCGGAACAGGCGATTTTCGGCGATGCGCACGTAGATGTTCTGGATGGCGTCGCCGGACAGGGTTTCGCCGTCGACGACGATCTTGAAGCCGTTGTAGTCGGGCGGATTATGGCTGCCGGTCACCGACACGCAGCATCCGGTGCGCAGATGGAAACTGCCGAAGTACGCCATCGGCGTCGGAACCTCGCCAATGTCTATCACTTCGCGGCCGGCCTTGCGCAGGCCTTCGATCAGCGCACCAGCCATGGTCGGCGACGAGAGTCGCCCGTCGCGGCCGATAACGATGCTGCGCTGGTTGCGTTCATGCATCACCGAGCCGATGGCCTGGCCGATCAGCCGCGCGATGTTGGCGTCCAGCGTTTGTCCCACCACGCCGCGGATGTCGTAGGCGCGGAAGATGCTGCGGTCCAGGGCGATGCCTGGCGCGGCCGCCGTTTCCGAGGTGGTGCGCACGGCCTTGGACGCTTCGGGCGCGACGATGTGGCCGGCGCTCTGCATCTCGGCCAGGGTCATGTCCACGGGCTTGGCCGCCAACACCGGGCTGTCGGCGCGTTGCGCTTCGCGACGCCGGGACAACAGCAACGCTGCCGCCGCCAGCCCGCCCAGCAGCAGCGCGATTCCGAATTCACCCATGCCGTGCAGGCCGAACAGGCCGGGATTGACGGGCGGCGCGGCCGCCACGACCCGAAGCTCGGTCCGGTCGACAGCCACGGCGGCTTCCTCTGCGCGGAACTTGAGTTCTTCGGTGACGCCCGATTCAACCACGTTGTAACCACCCTGGCGCACGGCGAGGTAGGCGCCGGACGGCGCAGCGTCCTTCGCGACCGCCAGCAAGGGGGCGAGCGGCTGGCGCAGGTAAGCCACGCGCAGCACCTGGTTCTCGAACATCACCGGCACGGCAACGGCGAGCCGCGGCGAGCCGCTGTCCTTCACCACGGCCAGCACGGCCTTGTCGTCCTGCAGTGCGCGCTCGAGCAGACCCAGCTTGCCGTAGCCGAACGCCTCGGGATCGGTATAGCCGCGGTTGAAATCGGAGCTGTAGAACTCGACCGCCTCGGTGCCGGGCACGGCTTCCTTCACTAGCGCGGTGGCGGCGGCCGTGTCGGCGGCGCGCAGCGCGTTGATCAGGGCGACGCGGCCACGCAGCTTGCCTGCACGATCGAGCAAGTCGCCAACGATGGGCTTCACCGCTTCGGCCACCTGCGTGCGCGCTTCAATCGAGGCCGCCTCCAGGCGGCTCGAGGCGAATCGCTGCCAGCCGCTCCAGGCCATCCACAGGGCGGCCAACACCAGCAAGCCCGCGACGATCGGAACGACAGACCCGGACTTCAGCGATTTGAGATTGAATCCAACTTCCATGTGTCCCCCTGGATGGGCGCGGGATTATCCCGTACCCGTCAACGCACGCCGGTGTGGCCGAAACCGCCAGCGCCACGTTCAGTTTGTTCGAATTGTTCCACGACCCGGAAGCTGGCGCGAACCACCGGCATCAGGACCAACTGCGCAATGCGATCGCCCGGCTGAACGGTTTGGCGATTCTGACCCCGATTCCACAGGCTGACCATCAGCGGCCCCTGGTAGTCGGCATCGATCAGTCCGACCAGGTTGCCCAGGACCAGTCCCTGCTTGTGGCCCAGGCCGGAGCGCGGCAGGATCATCGCGCACAGTCCCGGGTCGCCGATGTGAATGGCCATGCCGGTCGGTACCAGTTGGGCTTCGCCCGGCGCCAGCTCAAGCGGACCGTCGCACATCGCGCGAAGGTCCATGCCTGCGGAATGGGCGGTGGCGTAATCGGGAATCGGGAACTCGCGACCAATTCGATCATCGAGCACTTTCAGTTCGATCACCGCTTTCAAGCGCCCGACTCCAGCCGCGCCGCAATCAACTCCAGCAATCGCCGCGCAACTTCAGCCTTCGACCCACGCTCGATCGCAATCCGCGCATCGCTCGAATAAACCGTCAGCGCATTGTCGTCACTCTCGAAACCGATCCCTTCCGCCGCCACGTCATTGGCCGCGATCAAGTCGAGTCCCTTGGATTTCAGCTTGCCCAGCGCGTGTTGCTCGACGTCGTTGGTCTCGGCGGCAAATCCAACCACCAGCGTCGGCCGCTGGGCGTGCCGCGCCACTTCCGAAACGATGTCGGGCGTGCGCACGAGCTCCAGGCTGAGCGACGCGGCGGACTTCTTGATCTTGCGCGACTCGGTCTGCGCGGGCATGTAGTCGGCCACCGCGGCGGCGCTGATGAAGACATCCTGGCCCGGCAGCGCGGCGACGATGGCGTCGCGCATCTGCACGGCGCGGCGGACATCGATGCGTTGCACGCGCTCGGGCGTGCACAACGACACCGGGCCGGCGACCAGCGTGACCTGCGCGCCCATCTTCGCCGCTTCTGACGCCAACGCGAATCCCATCTTCCCGGAACTGCGGTTGCCCAGGAAGCGGACCGGGTCGAGGTCTTCGAAGGTGGGGCCGGCGCTGATCAGCAGGCGACGTCCGGCCAGCAAGGCGGGAACGGCCGAAGTGTCGAGCGCCGCGACGATCTGCAGCGGCTCGAGCATGCGGCCGGCGCCGACTTCGCCGCAGGCCTGGTCGCCTTCTCCTGGTCCCAACACCTGCATGCCACGAGCGCGCAGCGTGGCGACATTGGCCTGGGTGGCGGCATTGGCCCACATCACCCGGTTCATGGCCGGCGCGAGGGCGATCGGCGCTTCGCTGGCCAGGCAGATGGTGCTCAGCAGGTCACTGCCCATGCCTTGCGCAAGCCGGGCGATGAGGTCGGCGCTGGCCGGAGCGATGACGATGCGGTCGGCCCAACGGGCCAGTTCGATGTGTCCCATCGCGGCTTCTGCGGCGGCATCCCACAAGGAGCTGCGGACCGGGCGGCCAGTCAATGCCTGGAAGGTCATCGGGGTGACGAACTGCGTGGCGGCATCGGTCATCACGACCTGCACCTGCGCGCCCGCGTCCTGCAAACGGCGCGCGAGGTCGGCAGCCTTGTAGGCAGCGATTCCACCGGTAACGCCCAACAGGATCCGCTGTCCAGCCAAGCCACTCATCGTCGAGACAACTCCGCTTCGATTGCGGCTTAGCTTACCCGATGATGCGGCGATTCCCGACCCCGCCGCCCGCGGGGCCCATGCACGATCGGCACATGCACATTCGCGATTGGCCTGAAGACGAGAGACCGAGGGAGAAGCTGCTGGCGCGCGGGGCGCCGGCGCTGTCGGATGCCGAGCTGCTGGCCATCTTCATCGGCTGCGGCCCGCGCGGCCAGAGTGCGGTGGACCTGGGCCGGCAACTGCTGTCGGAATGCGGCGGCCTGCGCGGATTGCTCGACCGGCCCAGCGGCGAGCTCGCCAAGCTGCGGGGGCTGGGCCCGGCCCGGGCCAGCGCCCTGGTGGCGGCGCTGGAACTTGGTACCCGACACCTGGGGCAGCAACTGCAGCGCGGCGAGGCGCTGGCCGACCCCGACCAGGCCGGCGCCTACTTCGCCCGCAAGCTGCGGCCGCTTCCCCATGAAGTCTTTGCCTGTCTGTTCCTGGACACGCGGCATCGGGTGCTCGCCTATGAGGAGTTGTTTCGCGGCACCCTGGACGGTTCGGAGGTCCACCCGCGCGAAGTGGCGCGGCGTTGCCTGGCGCACAACGCGGCGGCCGTCATCTTCGGGCACAACCACCCCAGCGGAAATCCCGAAGCCAGCGCAGCCGACCGGGCGGTGACGGCCCGGCTCAAGCAGGCGCTGGCGCTGGTGGAAGTCCGGGTCCTCGACCACTTCATCGTTGGCGACGGCGACCCGACCTCCATGGCCCGGCGCGGGTGGCTCTAGATTCGTTGGCTCCGCGCCGGGCTGGTCAACGCGGCGCATTGCGTCATACTGCCGCCGTCACCCTGTCGCCAGGCGGCCAGCTTGCTTCTCGGTTACTCCAGTCTGTATCCCCCGGATGCCATCGAGCTCGCCCTGCCCGACGTGGCCGCCGCGCGCGCGCTGCTTGCATCCAGGCGGCCCGACCTGGTCGCAAGCCTCGCTGAAGTTGCTGCCCGCTTCGCCGGCGACCCTCGTGCGCTGGACGCAGCGATCCTCGGCGCCGCGCGCCTGGGCCTGCGCCACGGCAGCTTCGGCTCGGATTCACACGCCTACCACAACGAAACCCATGTCCTGGAAGTCGGGCAACGTCGCCTGCTGCGCATGGTCGAAGGCATGGGCGACGCGGCACCGCCGCCGTCGGACGTGGACATGCTGCTGGTGTTCGCGGCTTGCCACGACCTGCGCCAGCGCGAAACGGTGGACGTGCCCGGCCCCGTGGGCGGCAACGAGGCGGCCAGCATCGCCGAGACGCTGCGCATCCTTTCTGCCTGCGGCTTCGACCGCGCGGGCGACCGCGCCCAGTTCGTCGCGATCGAACTGATGATCGCGGGCAGCACCTTCGACGCGCGACCCGTGCCCCTGGAAGACCCTGCAACCGACGAGTTGCCCAACATCGCCGGCGGCGCGCTCGCCCGCGGACTGGCCCTGTGGCTCGACAGTGCGCTACCGCGCTGGCGCAGCGACGCCGATGCCCGTCGCGGCGAGCGACTGGCGCGGGTCGCTGCAGACCTCGATACCGCCAACGTGGGCGAGGATTTCGTGCAGCTGTGCGAGACCGCGATCCGGCTTTGCCGCGAGCGGGAGATGCGTTTCGGCCGCGACCTGGCCAAACCCGAGTCGGCGCAGCCCTGCCTGGATTTCCTCGGTGTAGGCCAGGAACGCTATTTCCACGAACTGCATCGCTTCAATTCGCGGGAGGGCGAGCGGGTATTCGGGCCTGGCAAGCTGCGCAACGGCCAGCGGGTCCGCGAGACCACGGCCGCGATGCTGGCGACGTTCCAGGCGCAAGGGCCGTCCAACGGCAACCAGGTGATCGCAGCATTCAGCGAGTTGACTGGCGCCCACTAGGCGCTGGCCGGCAACACGGCAAAAAAAAACCGGCCCCGGTTACCCGGTGCCGGTGCTTGCCCGAGCGGTATGACCCGCCGGAATCCAACTCTCTCTTCCGGCTGCCAGTTTGCACGCGGGCGATGAATACCACGTGACAGTCTGGCCCGGCAGCCGGAACCTGGCCGCAGCCGCGTTACAATATCCGGCTAGTCCCCATGAAAAACGCCCCGTGAAAGAGCATCTGCGCGAACTGGTTGCCCAGGCCCTGCTGGATCTGCGTCGCCAGGATCGCATTCCCGCCGACCTGGCTACCCCCGATTACGTGATCGAGCGGACCAAGTCGCGCGAGCATGGCGACTACGCGACCAACATCGCACTGTTGCTGGCGAAGCCGGCAGGCATGAAGCCGCGCGAGCTGGCCGAGATGCTGGTCGCCAACTTCGGCGAAACCCAGCACGTGTCCAAGATCGAGATCGCCGGGCCGGGCTTCATCAATTTCAAGATCTCCCAGCCCTGCCGCCTGGCAACGGTACGGCGCGTATTCGAGCAAGGCGCGGACTACGGGCGCCAGACGCCCGGGTCGCGCGACTCGGTGACGGTGGAATTCGTTTCGGCCAATCCGAACGGCCCGCTGCACGTGGGCCATGGCCGCGGCGCGGCCTACGGTGCGTCGGTTGCCAACCTGCTGGAAGCCGCCGGCCACACGGTGCAGCGCGAGTACTACGTCAACGACGCCGGCCGGCAGATGGACATCCTGGCGGTGAGCGTGTGGCTGCGCTACCACGAGCTTAGCGGCGTGAACGTGCGCTTCCCGGACAACGGCTACAAGGGCGAATACGTATCCGAAATCGCCCGCAGCCTGCGCGCGAAGGAAGGCGACCGGCTGCGCTTCAGCGCGCTGGACATCACCGATGGCCTGCCTGCCGATGAAACCGAAGGCGGCGACAAGGAATTGCACGTGGACGCGCTGATCGCGCGCGCGCGCAAGCTGCTTGGCGCGGCCGACTACCGGATCGTGTTCGATGCCGGCCTGCACTGGTGCCTGGCCGACATCCGCAACGACCTGCTTGGCTTCGGCGTGGTCCATGACAACTTCTTCTCGGAACGCTCGCTGACCACCGACGGCTACGTGCAGCATGCGATCGACCGCCTGCGCGAACAGGGCCACCTGTTCGAGCTCGACGGCGCGCTGTGGTTCCGCGCGACCACCTTCGGCGACGACAAGGACCGCGTGCTGATCCGCGAGAACGGCGCCACGACGTATTTCGCCTCGGACATCGGCTACCTGCTGTCCAAGTTCGAGCGCGGCTTCGATCGCGCGTTGTATGTGCTGGGCGCCGACCATCACGGCTACATCGCCCGGCTCAAGGCCGCCGCGCAGGGCATGGGCCTGGACCCGGCCAAGATCGAGATCCAGCTGGTGCAGTTCGCCATCCTGTATCGCGGCAATGAACGCGTGCAGATGTCCACGCGCGCAGGCAGCTTCGTGACGCTGCGCGAATTGCGCGAGGAAGTGGGCACCGATGCGGCGCGCTTCTTCTACGTGATGCGCAGCAACGACCAGCACCTGGACTTCGACCTGGAACTGGCCAAGAGCCATTCCAACGACAATCCGGTCTATTACATCCAGTATGCCCACGCGCGCATCGCCAGCCTGTTTCGCCAGTTGAAGGAAAAGCAGCTGGCCTACAACGACAGCGCCGCCGTGTCCGCGCGCAAGTTGTTGACCAGCGAGGCCGAGGACGTCCTGCTGGTCGAACTGATGCGCTTCCCGGAAATGCTGGAGTCGGCCGCGGCCGGCCGCGCGCCGCAGGTGATGGCGCATTACCTGCGCGACACCGCTGCCGCCTTCCACGCGTTCTACAACGCCTTGCCTATCCTGACTGCCGAGGAAGAAACGCGGCACGCGCGACTTGGCCTGTGCAAGGCAACCCAGCAAGTATTGGCCAACGGCCTCGCCCTGCTGGGCGTGTCGGCCCCGGAGACGATGTAGATGGCACGTGCCAAGAACCAGGCTCGACGCAGTGGACGCAGCTCCGGAACCCCGGGCTGGGTCTGGCTGATCGCCGGATTGCTTATCGGCGGCGTGGTGTTCGGCTACCTGCAATTCAAGGACAAGTGGGGCAAGCCCGCGAGCACGTTGCCGCAGCCCGATCCGCAGGCACAGGCGCGTGTCACGCGTGGCGAAGAAGTCGCGCCCGACAAGCCCAAGCCCAAGTACGATTTCTACACGCTGCTGCCCGAGAAGGAAGTGGTGATTCCCGACGCCGAACTCGATGCGCAGGCGCGGGCCGAAGCGGCCAAGCCGCCGACGCCAGTGGATGCGACGCAACCGAGCGTCGCCACCGGCGATCCGGGTGTTTCCGCGGTTGCAGGCACCGGCGATCCTGCGGCGAACGCGCCGCCCGCGCCAACCACGAGCAACGAGGGGCCGCGCTACCTGATCCAGGCCGGCGCCTTCCGCGGCAGCACGGAAGCCGAAGCGCTGAAGGCGAAGATTGCCATGACCGGCGAAATCGCACGGGTGGAAGTGGCGCAGATCAACGGCAATACCGTGCATCGCGTGCGCATGGGGCCGTATCCGAACGCGAGCGCCCTGGCGGCCGCCAAGGCGGCGTTGGCCAGCCACGGCATCACCGCGCAGGCCATCAAGGTCAAGTAAGCGGCGCGCGCCCCGAGGCGCGGCGCACCTAGCCGCGCTTGAGGCGGATCAGCGCGGACGTGTCTTCATCGCCGAACCCGCGCTGCATCAGTTCGCCGTAGTCGGCAATGGACTGGTCGATGACGGTGCTGCGGATTCCCGCGGCGCGCGCCATCTCGCGCACGATCAGCAGGTCCTTGTGCAACAGCGCCGACTTGAAGCCCGGCGTGAAGTTGTCGGCCAGCATCGTGGCGCCGCGCTTGTCCAGGAACCAGTTGCCGGCCGCGCCTGCGGCGAGCGTCGGCACCAACAGCTCCGGCGCGAGGCCGAGCTTTTCACCCAGCGCCAGGCCTTCGCAAACCGCCTGCGCGATGCCGGCCACCAGCACCTGGTTCACCGCCTTGGTGGCCTGGCCGCTGCCCGGGCCGCCCATGTGCGTGATCCGCAGTGCGTAGGCCTCCAGCACCGGTCGAGCTTTTTCAAGATCAGCGGCGTCGCCGCCCACCATGATCGACAGCTTGCCGTTGCGTGCGCCTTCGACGCCGCCCGATACCGGCGCATCGAGGAAGCCAATGCCCGATTGCGCGAGCAGCGCATGCGCCTTCTTCGCGGTTTCGGAGGCAACCGTGGAGTGGTCGATGACCACGCTGCCTTTCACCAGCACATGGGACAGGGCCCGCACGTTGGCCAGCACATCCGCATCGGCCGACACGCAGAGCACGACGACATCGCAGTTGGAAAAATCATCGGCGCTGTCGGCCGCGCGCACCAGCAGGTCGGTGGCCAGCCGCTCGGCCTTGGCCGCAGTGCGATTGCCAACCACGCTTAGCAACCCGCGCGCCTGCAAGTGCCCGGCCAGTGGCTGGCCCATCGCGCCCAGTCCGATGAATCCCGTCTCCATTTCCGGCCCCTTATTCGTGCACGGTTTCGTGCAGGTAGGTGTAGCCGGTGAGGCCGGCTTCCAGCGCATCGAGCATCTGTCCCGACTCCGCGTCGCCCAGGCCCGCCGCCTTCACCTTGGCGCGATAGGCGTCGCGCAGATCGTCCAGCGCGTAGCCCACGTAATCGAGCATCACATCGGTGGTGTCGCCGCGCCGTTGCCGGACCAGCGTGTAACCGCCGTCCTCGGACATGCGCACGTTGGCCGTGTCGGTGTCACCGAACAGGTTGTGGATGTCGCCCAGGGTTTCCTGGTACGCGCCGACCAGGAAGATTCCCAATCGATAGCTCTCGCCAACCTTCGGACTGTGCAGCGGCAACGAACTGTCGAGCGTTTCCGATTCGACGTAGGTATCGATGCGTCCGTCCGAATCGCAGGTCAGGTCGGCGATCACGCCGCGACGATCAGGCTGCTCGTCCAGTCGGCCGATCGGCACGATCGGGAACACCTGGTCGATGGCCCAGACGTCGGGAATGGATTCGAACACCGAGAAATTGACGAAGTACTTGTCCACCAGGCGCTCGTCGAGTTCGTCGAGCACGTCGCGATGGCTCTTTTCATCGCCGGTCAGCCGTTTGCGCACGTGGTGGGCGATGGCATAGAACAGGTCGTCGAGCTGGGCGCGTTGCACCAGCGTCAGCTGGCCGAGGGAATACAGCGCCTGGCCTTCGGACAAGGCCTGTTGCGCCTCCAGGTAGAGCTCGAGCACCGGACGGGTGCCAAGCGCGGCATGCGTTTCGCGCAGGTGGCGGAGCACCGCCGGCTCGGACGGCTGCACGGCCGGCACCGAACCTTCCGGCGCGCGCTCGACTTCGGAAACGTTCACCACCATCACCGCGTGGTGCGCGGTCATGGCACGGCCCGCTTCGGTGATCATCATCGGCGGCGGCAGCGAGAATTCTACGCAGGCTTCGGCCAGCGGCTGCACCAGCGTGTGCGCGAACTGGTCGAGGCCGTAATTAATCGAGCAATAGCCGCGCGAACGCGTGCCTTCATAGTCCACGCCCAGGCCGCCGCCGGAGTCCATGTAGCGGATGCCGCAGCCCATGCGCGAAAGCTCGACGAAATAACGCACCGCTTCGCGCATGCCGTTGGCGATATCGCGCACGTTGGAAATCTGCGAGCCCATGTGGAAATGCAGCAACTGCAGCGCGTCGAGCATGTCGGCGGCTTTGAGTTTTTCCACCAGGTCGAGCACCTGGCGCGGCGAAAGGCCGAACTTGGCCTTGTCGCCGCCGCTGTTCTGCCACTTGCCCGCACCCAGCGACGCCAGGCGCATGCGCACGCCCAGGCCCGGCTTCACGCCCAGCGCCTGCGCTTCTTCGATGATGATGGCGAGTTCCGACGGCTTTTCCACGACCAGGAAGGTCTGCAGGCCCAGCTTGCGGCCGATCAGCGCCAGGCGGATGAATTCGCGGTCCTTGTAGCCGTTGCAGATGACCACGCTGCCGGGCCGGGCCAGGCCGAGCACCGCCATCAGCTCGGGCTTCGAACCCGCTTCCAGGCCGAAGCCCTGGTCGCCTTGCGCGGCCAGCTCGCCAGCCACGTTGAAATGCTGGTTGACCTTGATCGGATAGACGGCGGTGTAGCCGCCGCTGTAATCGAGTTCGTCCATCGCCTTCTTGAATGCTGCCTGCAACTTGCGCAGGCGATCGCCCAGGATGTCGGAGAAGCGCAGCAGCAAGGGCAGCTTCAGGCCGGTGGCGGTGGCTTGTTCGAGGATTTCAGGCAGCGCCAGCATCGGGCCGCCGGCGCCGCGGGGCAGCGCGCACATGCGGCCCTGGTCGTCCACGTCGAAATAACCATCCGACCAGTAGGGGATGGAATAGGTGTGGCGGGCGCGGTCGAGGGACCAGGCGGGCATGGGCTTTGAATCCTGGACTGGGAGCGAAAGGCGATTGTATCGCCATGGGGTGAACGGGGGGTGCGGGGTGCCTGGGTGGTGGAGCGGAGCGGGGGAGTGGTGCGGGTAGAATGGCGGCCCTGCTATCCACTTATCGGAGCCGCAACATGGGCGATAACTCACAGACTTGGCTCCACGAGAACTTCACCCATACCGGGTCGGCGTTCGGCCTGCGCATCAAGCGCAAGCTGGAGGAAGTGCAGTCGCCGTTCCAGAAGATCGAGATGTACGAGAGCACCGACTGGGGCAACGTCATGTTGATCGACGGCGCCATGATGGTGACCACGCGCGACAATTTCTTCTATCACGAGATGATGGCGCATGCGCCCTTGTTCACCCATCCGAACCCGAAGAACGTGGTGATCATCGGCGGCGGTGATTGCGGCACGCTGCGCGAAGTGCTGCGCCACCCGGGCGTGGTGACGGCCGTGCAATGCGACATCGACGAACAGGTCACGCGCATGGCCGAGAAGTATTTCCCGGAACTGTGCGAAAGCAACGGCGACCCCCGCGCGACGGTGATGTTCGATGACGGCATCGCCTACATGCAGAACGCGCCGGCGGGCTCGATCGACGTGATCATCGTGGATTCGACCGATCCGGTCGGCCCGGCCGAAGGTTTGTTCAACCAGGCCTTCTACGAGAACTGCCTTAAGGCGCTGCGCCCGGACGGCTTGCTGGTGCAGCAGAGCGAATCACCACTGGCGCTGATGCATCTGATCCTGGAAATGCGCAACGCGATGCGCGATGCCGGCTTCAAGGACTTCCGCGTGTTGCCGTTTCCGCAGCCGTGCTATCCCACCGGCTGGTGGAGCTGCCTGATCGCGTCGAAGCAGTCGCGCGACCTGGCTTCCTTCCGCAAGGCCGACGCCGCGGCGAAGTCGTTCGAGACCAACTACTACACCGCCGATGTGCACCAGGGTGCGCTGGCAATGCCGCCGCTGATCGAGCGCGCGCTGCGGGGTTAGGCAAGGGACATCGCCGCAGAGGCCGCTCCTGCAGGGGCGGCCTCTGCGGCGGGCAAGACTTATAGTGCGTCGCCGTCGAGTTCGCCGGTGCGGATGCGCATCACCCGCTCCAGTTCGTAGACGAAGATCTTGCCGTCGCCGATCTTGCCGCTGTTGGCAGCGGTCTGGATGGCTTCGACCACGCGATCGACCTGGTCGGTCGTTACCGCGACCTCCAGCTTGATCTTGGGCAGGAAGTCGACGACGTATTCGGCGCCACGGTACAGCTCGGTGTGGCCCTTCTGCCGGCCGAAACCCTTCACCTCGGTGACGGTGACGCCGGTGACGCCGACTTCCGACAAGGCCTCGCGGACATCGTCGAGCTTGAAGGGTTTGATGATGGCCATGACCATTTTCATTGGAATCTTCCTTGTCGGTGCGCTGATAGATTACAGGTTGTAACCGCGCTCATCGTGCAGGGCGAGGTCGAGGCCATCGGTTTCGCCTTCGGCATCCACGCGCAGCGCAGTGAAGCGGCTGATCAGGAACAGCGAACCGGCGGTGACCACGCCCGTCCAGGCAACGGTTACCAGCACGGCCAGCGCCTGCTTGCCCACCTGCTCGCCGATGCTGACGCCCTCGGCCAGGCCGATGCCGCCGAATTGCGTCGCGGCGAACACGCCGGTCAGCAGGGCGCCGACGATGCCGCCCACGCCGTGCACGCCGAACACGTCCAGCGCGTCGTCATAACCGAGCTTGCGCTTGAGCCTGGACGACGCCAGGAAGCACAGCACGCCTGCCGCCGCGCCGATGGCCAGCGCGCCCAGCGGGCCGCAGCTGCCTGACGCCGGCGTAATCGCAACCAGCCCCGCGATGGCGCCGGAGACCACGCCCAGCAACGAGGGTTTGCCGTGCAGCTTCCATTCCACGAGCATCCACGACAACGCGGCCGTGGCGGTGGCGACCTGCGTGACCAGCATGGCCATGCCCGCGCTGCCGTTGGCGGCCACGGCGGAACCGGCGTTGAAGCCGAACCAGCCGACCCACAGCAGGCTGGCGCCGATCAGGGTGAGGGTGAGGTTGTGCGGCGGCATCATGGTGGTGGGCCAGCCCTTGCGGCGACCGACCATCAAGGCTGCGACCAGGCCGGCGATACCGGCGTTGATGTGGACGACGGTGCCGCCGGCGAAATCGAGCACGCCCCAGTCCCAGAACAGGCCACCGACGCCGGCCCAGGTCATGTGCGCGATCGGCAGGTAGGCGAAGGTCAGCCACAG
The DNA here is from genome assembly GCA_026398715.1 of Gammaproteobacteria bacterium. Next base: position 9,610 of record JAPLSI010000246.1, on the reverse strand, counting down.
CACGGTAAAGGCGATCATCGGCCCGAACCGCATGCGCTCGGCGAAGGCGCCGACGATCAGCGCCGGGGTGATGGCGGCGAAGGTCAGCTGGAACATCACGAACACCGATTCGGGAACAGTGAAGACCAAGCCCTCGCGGGTGAGCCCGGACAGGAAGGCCCGGTCGAGCCCGCCGAAGAAGGAGTTGAAGTTGATCTGGCCTTCCACCATGCCCTGGGTGCTGAAGGCCACGCTGTAGCCGTAGGCGACCCACAACACGGTGACCAGCGAGACGATGGCGAAGCACTGCATCAGCACCGAGAGCACGTTCTTCGACCGGACCAGGCCGCCGTAGAACAGGGCGAGGCCGGGCAGGGTCATCAGCAGGACGAGCAGGCTGGAGGTGAGCATCCAGGCCGTGTCACCGCTGTCCAGGGTCGGGGCCGGGGCGGCCGCGGTGGCGAGCGCCGGAAGGGGTAGCGCCAGGAGCGCAAGCGGCAGGAGTCGGTACAAGGCAGGTCGTGGCGCAAGGACGGCGGGCATGGCGGCGGCTCCGAAGTGGACGCCTCCGACTCTGTACAGGTTTGCCGGATTGATTGCTCATGAAAAAAATGTTCCGATAATGGCCCCTGCTCCCCGCCGGGCCTCGTGTCCGACGCCGTCGGAATCCCCCTACGCCCGTTGCCGATCACGCCTGATTGCGCCGTTTGCCGCGCCGCGGCGACACTGCCGGCAACCCACGGAGAATCCGCATGATCGACCTGAAATCCATCGATGACCTCGCCCGCCGCCTGAGCGAACTCGTGCCGCCCGGGCTGAAGGACGCGCGCGCCGACATCGAACAAAACATGAAGGCGACGCTGCAGGCGGGCCTTGCGAAACTCGACCTGGTCACGCGCGAAGAATTCGAAGTGCAGCGCGCGGTGTTGCTGCGCACGCGCGAAAAGATCGACGCACTCGAACGCGCCGTGCAGATCCTGGAAGCACGACAAGCCACGCCCGGCGACAGCCGCAACTAGGCGTCAATCCGATGACTCTGGCGCTGGCGCACAGTCGCGCCCGCACGGGCGTGCTTGCGCCCGCGGTGCGGGTCGAGGTCTATCTGGCCCCGGGTTTGCCAGCCCTGAATATCGTCGGCTTGCCCGAGGCTGCGGTCCGCGAAAGCCGCGACCGCGTGCGCGCCGCCATCCATTGCGCGCAGTTTGAATTTCCCAATCGTCGCATCACCGTCAACCTTGCACCGGCCGACCTGCCCAAGCATGGCGGGCGCTTCGACTTGCCGATCGCCATCGGCATCCTGGCGGCGAATGGCGTGGTGGACGTGCAGTCGTTGGCGCGCGTGGAATTGTTGGGCGAGCTTTCGCTGACCGGCGAATTGCGCAGCATCGATGCGGTGTTGCCTGCCGCACTCGCCGCCACCCAGGCCGGCCATGCGCTGATAGTGCCCGTCGGCAATGGCGAAGAAGCCGCGCTCGCCTGCGCCGGCGAAATCTTCGTTGCGCGCACCCTGCTCGAGGTGGTCGCGCACCTAAACGGCGAGAAGACACTCCCGCGCGCCGTGCGCAACTTCGATTCCATCCTGCCCGCCCTGTATGCCGACCTGGCGGATGTGCGCGGGCAATTGCAGGCGCGACGTGCGCTGGAGGTCGCCGCCGCCGGCGCGCACCACCTCATCTTCATCGGCCCGCCGGGTTGCGGAAAGACATTGCTGGCCTCGCGCCTGCCCGGCCTGCTGCCGGAAGCCGATGAAGTGGAGGCGCTGGAGTGCGCGGTGCTGGCATCGGTCAGCGGCCAGGGTTTCGATGTGTCGCGCTGGCGGGTGCGTCCGTTCCGCTCGCCGCATCACACCGCCAGCGCCATCGCACTGGTCGGTGGCGGCACCGGCCCGCGGCCGGGCGAAGTTTCGCTGGCGCACCATGGCGTGCTGTTCCTGGACGAGCTTGCCGAGTGGGGCCGCCACGCATTGGAGGTGCTGCGACAACCACTGGAGTCGGGCATCGTCACCATTTCGCGCGCGGCCGGCACCTGCGAATTCCCGGCGCGATTCCAGTTGGTGGCGGCGATGAATCCCTGCCCCTGCGGTTGGGCGGGCGATCCGTCGGGCCGTTGTCGTTGCACGATGGAAGTGGTGCTTCGTTATCGCGCCAGGCTTTCCGGCCCCTTGCTCGACCGCATCGACCTGCAGGTGAACGTGCCGCGCCTGGCCCCGCAGGAAATGCGCGGCGACGCACCACGCGGCGAATCCACCCTGGCGGTGCGCGCACGCGTGCTGGCGGCGCGCGAACGCCAGCACGCGCGCTGCGGCAAGACCAACGCCTTCATGCGCCAGGACGAGACCGAGCAGTTTTGCCGCTTGCGCGATCGCGACCAGGCCATGCTGGAACGGGCCATGGCGGCGCTGCAGCTTTCCGCACGCGCGACCCAGCGAATCCTGCGCGTGGCGCGCACCATCGCCGACCTGGAAGGCAGCGATGACATCGGCACCACGCACCTTACCGAGGCCATCGGCTATCGCCAGCTCGACCGCGACGAACTGCGCCCCGCGGCCTGATCGCTCCGCCTGCAGCGCGCGCCATCGCACCGCTTGCACCGCACGCGGCAGGCGCATAATTTGCCACAGTGTCGGCGAGGAGCAGTGCCATGGATCCAGCCAGCGGTCGCTGCCTGTGCGGCGACGTCCAGTTCAACGCGCAGCTTCCGAGCAAGTGGGTGGCGCATTGCCACTGCACGATGTGCCAGCGCAGCAGCGGGTCCGCCTTCGTCACCTGGGTCGGGCTCGATGCCGGCCAGTGCAGCATCGAGGATCCTCGAAGCCATCTCACCTGGTACCGGTCGTCCGGCCAGGGCGAGCGCGGCTTCTGCTCGCGTTGCGGCTCGACCTTGTTCTTCCGCTCGGAGCGCTGGGCCGGCGAACTGCACGTGACGCTGGCCAATTTCGTCGGACCGGTGGACCAGTCGCCACAGGCACATGTGTTCTGGGACACGCACGTGGACTGGGTGAAGCTTGATGCGAACGACGGCCTGCCACGCAAGGTCGAACAGGACGTCGACTGATCGACGTGGAGGTCAGCGCACGGCAACGCCCAGCGGATCGAATTCCACCGTCACCGCCGGGGCAACCCGGCGACCGAAACCGCATACCGCGATGGCGCCGGTGGCCAGGCCGTCGATCTCGAACAGGCGCTCGGCGCACTCATCGTTGATCGCACCGGTAACGAAGGCGCCATAACCGAGCTCGGTCGCGGTGATGTACAGGTTCTGCGACAGGTGGCCGGCATCGAGCTGGATGACCCGCGATGCCTTGGCGTGATTGCGGTACTTCCAGAAATTCCTGCCGAAGCGCGCCGCCATCAGCACCATCACCGGCGCATTCGCAAACCAGTGCTGCCCGGCCACCAGTTCAGACGCCATGGGCGCAATGGTTTCCGCATCCAGTTCGCGCAGCACCTGCAGGGCATGTCCGGTGGCGTGGTAGTGATACAAGCCCGGAGCCAGCCCTTGCACCCGTTGCACCAGCACGAAAGCTTCGATCGGGTGCAGGCCGCCACCCGAAGGGCTGTTCTTCTTCAGCGCGATGGCGCCGGGTGCAAGTTCCTGCGTTGCCTGCGCCCCGAAGACCCGGTGCAGCAAGCTGGCAAGTTCGGGCAGCAAGACCGGGTGTTGCGAATCGAAATTGCGGCAGGTCGTGCGTTGGGCGAGCAAGGCGTCCAGCGACGTCCTGCTCGGTTCGGGCAGCGCCTTCCACCCGGAACGCGGACGCAGTTCGAGCACTTCGGGCGGCGGCGGGCCGTTGCGCTGGAAGAGGTCGCCCAGCGTGCGTTTGCCGAGGCGCTTTTCCTCGCGGTCGACATCCACGCCCTGCCACCGGCCAAAGCTGTGTGCGACTGCGGCCGGCGCCCACCAGCCGGTTTGCACGAGCGTGTTATCGCGGGCGAGCAGCACCGCGTGGGCGGCGTGGTCGCCGATCAGCAGGCCGGCGTCGACCAGGAACCGGACGCGTTCCGCGCCGAAGCGCGCCGCCAAGGCATCGGCATCCACCCATTCGTCCAGGGCCATCCCGTCGAACACCGCCAGGTCGGCCAGCTGCAAGGGAACTTCCCGGCCCAGGTGGGGCGCGAGCGCCCGCCAGCCGCTGGCGGCATAGTCGCCCGACAAGAGCTGCTGCATCGACAGCGCGGGAGGGTCCTCGCGCTGGATCATCAGCAGCGCGGGTCGTTTCAATTTCATGGCGCGATTGTGCCGGAGAAAATGTTGCGCTGGTGCAAGGCAGCCGCTAGCCTGACTGCGCTCCAATCAGGGGTAGCAGGGGAAACCGCATGACCAGCATCATTTCCGTTGACGTAGCGCGCGAGCTGCTGAAGGAACTCGCGACCAACGACGCTTTTCGCACCCGCTTCGAACACAATCCCCGGGCGGCGCTGATCAGCATCGGCCACGAGACCCCCGCCGCCGACCGCGACGTGCCGGGACGCGATCCGGTACTGCCGATGGAACGCCTGCGCGGCGGCCTGGCCAGCAAGGAAAAGATTGCCGCCGCCACGGCTACGATGCTCGCCACCTACGATACGTATGCACGCACCGGCGACGCATCGGTGCTGGCGTTCCACCAGTTCGACATCTGCGCTGAATAGTCGCGGACAGCCCTGCCGGGGGAGCCGGCGGGGCGGGCTGGCCTAGGTCCGGCGTGCCAGGGCGGCCGGTTTCAGCGCGGCATCGAGTTTTTCCATGCGGTCGCTAAGAAACGGCGTGGTGCGGGCATTCGGCCAGGCACCGAGGAAACTATCCAGCAAGGCCCGGGCACGCTCCGGCTGCTTGGCAGCCACCAGGTATTCCGCGCCGGAAAGCAGTGCAAGGTTGCTTTGCACGACGTTGGCCGTATTGAGCGACTGGTCGATATTGAATTCGGCATAGGCCCGGCCACGATGCTTGGCCAACCACTCTGCCTCGCGAGCGGCCTCCACGTTGCGACCACTGGCCGCCAATGCGCGCATCAACAGGGCATGGCTGAGGTAGAGCTCGTTGCCGTCATGCAGAGGCTGCAACCGTTCGACTGCGGCTTCGGGCTTGCCCTCCTTGACCAGCAACGCTGCCTCGAGCATGCCGACGGCATTGACCAGCGCCGGGAATCCGCTCGCCTGCGCCGGGGCCTTTCCCAGGGCAAGGGCCTTGCGGGCAAGCGCGCTGTCGCCATTTTCGGCAGCGATGGCGCCTGCCATCAGCAACGAGAACGTATCTCCGATCCGCACGATCTGGCTTGGCCCGTCAATCCACTTTGCCTGGCTTGACACGAAAGCCGCCAGGTCGCGATCGAGGTTGGCATCGGGCGCGAAGGCTCGCCGGGACAGTTGGGTAAGTCGCGTGCGCCGCTCGGTGTCGGGCGTGACTGCTGCGGAGGCTTTGAGCAGATCTTCCATCGCTGTCATGCCCTCGTCCCAGCGACCGCGGTCGAGTGGAAAGGTCGCCTCGGTGGCACGCAGCGGGAAATCATTGTTGGCGACGCGAGTGGGCTTCTGCGAGGCGAGCAGTCTTTCAGCCTCGTCGTAGCGCCGAAGGACTGCAAACGCCTCGGCGTGCTGGCGGTTGTAGCCGATGCCGCCCAGCGATTCGTAGGTCTGGAAAGAGGCCAGCGAATCGGTGTATTGCCCTTCGATCATCTGCAAGGTGCCCTGCAGGTAGTAGGCGGAGCGCAACCGGGGATTTCGCCCGGCCAGCGCCGGCTTGAGGAATTCCAGCGCGCTCTTGTAGCGGTAGCTGTGGTGCCAGGACGCCAGGCTGTAATGGTAGTAACCCTGGTATTCGTCGGGGTACATCTCGGTCAGCAGGCGCCACTTGGCCAGCGCTTCGGGTGCCGCGTTGTAGTTGGACAGGGTGGCGTCGAGGAACAGCATCTCCCGATGGGTCAACCTCGAGCGCAGCGATTTCGCCTTTTCGAGCAACCGGTAGTAGCCCGCGTCATCACCGGCGCCCAGCCGCAACCGGGCCAGGCCGAGGTAGGCCAGGGCGAAATCCGGGTCGAGCCTGATGGCCTCCTCGTAGAGTCCCGAGGCATCTTCTATTCGGCCTTCGCCGCGCAACTTCTGCCCCAGGCTGTAGGCCCGCAGGGCATTGAGGTCGCGCGTGGTCGCTTCGGGCAGGGGCTTGCTGCCGGCTTCGATGTCCCTGACGGATTCACCGAACTTTTCCCGCATGTTGGTCGCCACCGTGTCCAGCGAGCCGAGCAGCGATTCGACGCCGCGACCTTCCGCCGTCTCTGCATACACCGTGGCCTGCGTATTGGGATCGACTACCTCGACACTGACGCGCAGGTTGCCGCCCACTTCGGCAACGGTCGGCAACAACAGTACGCGCGCACCTTCGCGGATCGCGATCTCGCTGCCGATGGCGCGGTCGATCGAGGTCTGGTTGCCACGGCCCATCCGGTCGAGCGCGCTGCGCACTTTCAGTTCGGGAACGATGTTCACGAAGCGCGATTGTTCCAGGCCGATCCGGAATGCGGTTTCCAGCGAGTCCTCCAGGCGCGGGTCGGCAGTGAAGTTGCTCATGTCGCCGATCACGACCCAGTCGCGTTCGCTGAAGGCCACGGCCGGCGGACTGCGCAGCACGCTGTACGCGTAGAAGCCGCCGACCAGCAGGAACAACAGGATCTCGGCCGCCACCACGGGCGGACGACGCCAGACGGGCAACTCGCGCCAGGCCTTCTGGCCCGACGGCGGTTCCACCAATGGCGCGAATCCGACCTCGCCTACCTCGTGCACCAGCAAGGGTGCAGGCACGCCCTTGAACCGATAGCGGCCGTGCACCAGCCAGCGCAGGCGATGCGTGCGTTCGCCGAGTTCGGCCTGCGCGCGCTGGGCCAGACTTTGCGCCATGCTCGAGATCAGGATCTGGCCCGGCAGCGCCAGCGACATCAATCGCGCGGCCACCGGCTTGGCCAGTCCCTCGACCTCCAGCGGCTTGGCCCCCGCGGCCACGGCGTGATCGGAGTTGCTCCAGGTCATCACCTCGCCGACGTGGATGCCGACCCGCGCGGTAAGGGTGGAGCCTTCGCTGCTGCTGAAGTGGCGCAGGGCCTGCTGGTAGCGCAGCGCAAAATCCACCGCCTGGATCGGGCGTTCGAAAATCGCCAGCAGGCCGTCGGCCTTGTCGATCAGGCGGCCGCCGGTGAACTCCAGCAAGTCGCGGATTTGCAGGTCGAGACGTTGCAGCGCCACCGCCGCCCGGGCATCGCCGAAGCTTTCGATGAAGGCCGTCGAGTCCACCAGGTCGGCAAGCAGGACCGCACGCAGCATGGGCGTGACGGTACTGCCGACGGACGCCCGGGGCGAACTGGTTGGCTTGGGGATCATTAGCTACGCTGGCGTCTATGTAGTACGGGAAACGACAAATCGGCCCCGCTGAGGACAGCCGCACTCCCTATAGTGCTAGTCGCCAGCGGTCGCCTCCGCGGCTCTTGGCCTCGTACAGGGCCAGGTCGCCTTGGCTGTACCAGACAGACCAGCCACCGGGGTCGGCGCAGAACACCCCGCCCACGCTGATGGTGAGGGTCTGTTCCCGCAGGCTGGGCAGGCGCAGTGCGCGGATGGCGGCGATCAGCCCCAGGGCGCGGTTGGCCAGGTCGCCCTCGTCGGCGACGCGCAGCACCAGGGCGAATTCATCGCCGCCCAGCCGGATTGGCAACTCCAGCGGTCCGGCGATGCGGCGGACCTCGTCGGCGACGGCGCGCAACGCCGAGTCGCCCGCCAGGTGGCCGCTCATGTCGTTGAGCCGCTTGAAATGGTCGATATCGATCAGCAGCAACGCAAGGCGCTTGCCCACCATCGGGTAGCGCGAGCTTTCGTCCAGGAAACGATACAGGCCGCGACGGTTGGACAGGCCGGTCAGGTCGTCGGAGCGCACCAGTTGCTGGGCGACGGACAACTCGCTGCGGGTCTGGCGCAGGGTGTCGAGGGTTTGCATCAGGTCTTCATTGCGCCGGCGCAGGCTCTGCATCAGCTGCTGTTCGCCGGTGACCAGGTAGGTGAAGCTGCGCTGCATGAAGCGGGCAATGGCCGCCGGGGCGCGATCGATCAGTCGCGAGAATGCGTCGGACGAAATCTCGAACAGCACGCCTTCCGACTCCACCACCGCCGTGGCGAAACGCTGGTGCTGACCGACGAAAACCGACAGCTCGCCAAAATACTGCCCGGCGCCGAGGATCTTGTCGGCCAGGCCGTCCTCGAAGCGAAGGCGCACTTCACCCGACTCGATCAGGAACATGGCTTGCGCGTCGTCGCCGCGACGGAACAGTTGTTCACCCGGCAGCACCGCGCGCGCGTTGCCCGCGCTGGTCAGCAATGCCCTCTCTTCGGGATTGAGCACGCTGGGCAGCAAGCCGGCCTCGGCCCGCTGGGCCTGGCTGGGGGAATGGGTGTCGACTTGGTTCACTGACTCTCGGGGCCGGGGGCTATATCCCGAGTGTAACGAAACTCGGCGGGCCGAAAAGGGGCCCGCCGTGCTTTGAGTCAAGGAATGAACGAATTAGTAGTTTTCGCTCACCTGTTCACGCCGCCTTGTCGGGGGCGTCCTGGAATTGTTCCTCTTCCGTCGACCCCTTCAGCGCCGTGGTGGAACTGGTGCCGCCCTGGATGGCCTGGGTGACCGAGTCGAAATACCCGGTGCCGACTTCGCGCTGGTGCTTGACCGCGGTGAAGCCGCGCTCGGCCGCCGCGAACTCGGCTTCCTGCAATTCAACGAAGGCGCTCATCTGGTTGCGGGCATAACCGTAGGCCAGGTTGAACATCGAGTAGTTCAGCGAGTGGAAGCCGGCCAGGGTGATGAACTGGAACTTGTAGCCGAGCTTGGCCAGCTCGTGCTGGAAGGACGCGATCGTCGCATCGTCGAGATTCTTCTTCCAGTTGAAGGAAGGCGAGCAGTTGTAGGCCAGCATCTTGCCCGGGTACTTGGCGTGGATGGCAGCCGCGAACTTGCGCGCGAATTCCAGGTCCGGCTTGCCGGTCTCGCACCAGACAAGATCGGCGTACGGCGCATAGGCGATGCCGCGGCTGATGGCCTGGTCGAGTCCTGGCCTGGTCTTGTAAAAACCTTCCACCGTGCGCTCGCCGGTGATGAAGGCCCGGTCGTTCGGATCGATGTCGGAAGTGATGAGGTCGGCGGCCTCGGCATCGGTGCGCGCAACGATCAGCGTCGGCACACCCATCACGTCGGCAGCCAGGCGCGCGGCGATCAACTTCTGCACCGCCTCCTGGGTCGGCACCAGCACTTTGCCGCCCATGTGGCCGCACTTCTTCACGCTCGCCAATTGGTCTTCGAAATGCACGCCGGCGGCACCCGCTTCGATCATCGATTTCATCAATTCAAAAGCATTCAACACACCACCAAAGCCAGCCTCGGCGTCAGCGACGATCGGAGCAAAGAAATCAACATCATTTTTACCTTCGGACCACTGAATTTGATCAGCGCGTTGGAAAGTATTGTTGATACGCTTAACCACCATCGGTACTGAATTGGCGGGATACAACGATTGATCGGGATACATTTCACCGGCGAGGTTCGCATCACCCGCGACCTGCCAACCAGAGAGATAAATAGCTTTCAGACCGGCTTTAACTTGCTGCATCGCCTGATTACCCGT
>JAPLSI010000228.1 GCA_026398715.1 Gammaproteobacteria bacterium | reverse complement strand
GCCCCTGCTGATCCTGGTGTCGTCGGCCATCCAGGCCGAAGTGCTGGATGAATTGCTGTGGGAATTCGATCACGACGCCTACATCCCGCACCAGGTCGCCGGCACCGACGAAGACGACGACATCACGCCGGTGCTGATCGTGCCGCCGGAAATGCAGCCGCCGATGCGGCCGCTGGTGATCAACCTGCGCAACGAGCCGGTAACCGGCGACTTTGCGCGGGTACTGTAAGTCGTCCCCGCCGATGAAAGCGCGCGCGAGCCGTTGCGGGCGCGGTGGAAAGCCTACAAAAACCGCGGGCTAGAAGTCCAAAAATTCGACATGTGACCTGGCGCAGCCGCTTGACGGCGCCGGGGGGCGGGTCCGCCCTGGTCGACTCGGCGTAGCCGCTCCTGCGGACTCAGAGTCGACCGGTTGGCCATCCCTGGCCGGCCTCCTGTGCGAACCCATCCCCCGTCACCGCCAAGCGTTCGTCAGACACCATCGTGTGTTGTGGAAGGTCAACATCAACGGCGTCAGCAAGAAGCACATCGAGCGCTTCCCGACTGCGATGAATGTCAACGACTTGAACTTGCTTCTTCGTCACACCACCCCGGTCGTTGACGGACGCTTGGCGGTGACGGGGGGACTGACTACGCAGGAGGTCGGCCATGGATGGCCGACCGGTCGACTCTGAGTCCGCAGGAGCGGCTACGCCGAGGCGACCAGCGGAGTCGGTTCCCCCGGCGCCGACAAGTGTCCGCCGCGCAGACCGAGGCGGCGCGCTATCGGCAGAAAGTTCTAGCGCGTTGCGAGGAGCGATTCGACGGCGTCTATTTCGCGGGGGACGTCGTTGGTGAGGACGCGGTGGCCGTCTTTCGTGATCAGCACGTCGTCCTCGATGCGGATGCCGATGCCCTGGTATTTCGCGGGGACGCCTTTCGTGCCGGGCGCGATGTAGATGCCCGGTTCGATGGTGAAGACCATGCCGGGTTCGAGTTCGCGGAAGTCGCCGGCGACCTTGTATTCGCCGACGTCGTGCACGTCCAGGCCGAGCCAGTGGCCGGTCTTGTGCATGTAGAAGCGCTTGTAGTCGCCGGATGCGAGGTTCTTCTTCAGCGTACCCTTCAACAATCCCAGTGACAGTAAACCGTCGGTAATTGTTTCCACCGCGGCTTCGTGGCCGGCGATCCAGTGTTGGCCGGGGCGGGCTTTTTCGAGCGCGGCTTTTTGCGCGTCGAGTACGATCTGGTAGAGGGCGCGTTGTTCGGTCGAATATTCGCCGCTGACCGGCCAGGTGCGGGTGATGTCGGAGGCGTAGTTGGCGTATTCGGCGCCGGCGTCCACCAGCAGCAGGTCGCCGTCGGCCATCGGCGCGTTGTTGGCGCGGTAGTGCAGCACGCAGCCATTGGCGCCGGCGCCGACGATGGGCTCGTAGGCGGCGACGCAATCATTTTTCCGATACACGTACTGCAACGCGGCTTCCACTTCGAATTCGTGCGCGCCGTGGCGTGTTGCGAGCATGGCCGCCACCTGCGCCTGGCAGGCGACGTCGGCGGCGTGCTGCATCAGGCGCATTTCTTCCTTGCTCTTGAACAGGCGCAACTCGTGCAGCAGGTGGCCGAGTTCGAGGAATTCGTGCGGTGACTGCGCACCCTGGCGCGACATGGCGCGCACGCGGTTCACCCAGCCGATCAGCGTGAGGTCGAAGTCCTTGTCGCGGCCGAAGTGGTAGTAGACGCGGCTGCGACCTTCCAGCAGGCCGGGCAGGATGTCGTCGAGGTCGGTGATGGGGAAGGCATCGTCCATGCCGAAATGTTCGATGGCGCCCTCGGGTCCAGCGCGCGGGCCGTCCCAGGCTTCCTTGGCGGCATCGCGTTCGCGGCAGAACATCAGCGCTTCGCCATGCTTGCGCCCCGGCACCAGCACCAGCACCGCTTCGGGTTCGGCGAAACCACTCAGGTACCAGAAATCGCTGTCCTGGCGGTACGGAAACGTGGTGTCCTTGCTGCGGATTCGTTCCGGCGCGGCCGGGAGGATCAGGATGGAGTCGTCGTCCGCCATGCGCATCAGCTGCTTGCGGCGCCTGGCGAATTCTGCGGCCTTGATCATCGTCGGATCGTCCTCAGTTCAAAGATCGTCGGTGGCGCGGCGCCAGCACGCAATCGCTGTGCAGCAACAAGGCGGCGACGCGCACGAATTCGGCCACTTCTTCCAGTGCCTGCTCGTCGGCTTCGTCATCGTCGTAGGCCAGGTCGCTGGCGGCCATGCGCGCCAGGTCGCCGAGCGCGTCCTGTGATTCTTCCGACAAGGGCGGCGAGGCGCCCGCCGACAGGCCGAAGCCGCCGAGGAATCCGCGACACCAGCTCATCAGCGCATCGCCGCGCTCGATCACCGGTGTGTCGATATTCGGCAGCAGCAGGTCGAAGCCGAAATCGGGCGCTTCGATCAGTTGTTCGGTGGCGACGAACATGCGATCCAGCGCACTGTCGGGTTCGACGGCTATTGATTCAGGCTCGGCCATTACCGTGCCCAGCCAGTTGCCGCGTTCGGGTGGCGGCGCGCCGCCGGACAGGTAGCCGCACAACGAACCATGCAGCTCGGATGCATCCACGCCCAGTTGCATGCGGTTGATCTGGTCGCTGATGTCGGCGTAATCGGGCAGTTCGATGGAGTTCATGGGGCGCCGGCCAGGGGTGTGGCCCATTCTAGCAAGCCAGTGCGTTCGGCTTGTCGCCGGTCTTTCACAAACCTACACTGCTCCTCACTCATCCAGGATGCCACCCGTGGCGGAAGGTACCCTGCCCTACCTGCAAATCGTGGCGCTTATCGCGGCCATCGGGCTGTCGTGGCTGTTCTGGCGGCTGGTAAGCCGCCGGCGCGAGCAGGAAGACCTGCTGATGGGCCAGATCCGCGAACGCGAGGCAAGGCTGAACCTGGCGCTGTGGGGATCGGGGGATGAGTTCTGGGACTGGAACATCCGCGACAACAGCCTTTACCGGCTGGGCGCCAACCAGCTGTTCGGCCAGGGCTCGCTGGAAACCATGAGCACCGACGAGTGGCGCAACAACTCCGTGCACCCCGACGACCTGCCCCGCGTGCAGAAGTTGTTGCAGGAACACATCGTCGGCCACGCCGAAATCTACGACTCCGAACACCGGATCCGCGGCGCCAATGGCGAGTGGGTCTGGGTGCGGTCGCGCGGCAAGGTGGTGGAGCGCGATGAATCGGGCAGCCCGCTGCGCATGGCCGGCACCGCGCGCGACATCACCGCCATCCGACGCGCCGAACGCGAGCGCCGCGTGGCCCTGGAAGTGTTGCGCAGCATGAGTGAAGCGGTGGCGGTGATCGACCTGGACTTCGCCTTCATCTCGGTGAACCCGTCGTTCTCGCGCATCACCGGCTACAGCGAAGAGGAAGTGACCGGACAGAATTCGAACATGCTCGATTCCAGCCAGCACAGCCCCGACTTCTATCGGCGCGTGCGCGACATCCTGGAGCGGACCGGGCACTGGGCCGGCGAGATGTGGCAGCGGCGCAAGGACGACGAGGAGTTCCTGGGCTGGATCGAGATGTCGGAAGTGCGCGATTCGCTGGGCATGCGCAGCCATTTCGTGGCGGTGGTCAATGACATCACCGACAAGAAGCGGGCTGAGCAGGAGCTGCGCTACCTGGCCAACTACGACACGCTGACCGGCCTGCCCAATCGCGCGCTGCTGTCGGAACGGCTGGGCCGCGCCATCATCCGCGCGCGTCGGCAGGAGACCCGGGTGGCGGTGTTGTTCCTGGACCTTGACCGGTTCAAGGACATCAACGATTCGCTGGGCCACGCCGCTGGCGACCGCCTGCTGAAGGCCGCGGCAGCGCGCCTGCAGTCCACGGTCAGCGCCTCCGACACGGTGGCGCGCCTGGGCGGCGATGAGTTCACGGTGGTGCTGGAAGACGTGGAAAGCCTGGTGGCGGTCGAGCGCATGGCGCGCGACATCCTGACCGCCTTCAGCACGCCGCTGGACGTGGACGAGCGGCACGACGTCAGCATCACGCCCTCGCTCGGCATCAGCCTGTACCCCGACCACGCACTGGTGCCGACGGACCTGCTGAAATTCGCGGACACCGCGATGTACCAGGCCAAGGCGGAAGGTCGCAACACCTACCAGATCTACAACGAGACGATGGATGCCGAAGCGCGCCAGCGCGCGGCGATCATCTCGGCGCTGCGCAAGGCGCTGGAGCGCGGCGAGTTCCGCCTGGTGTACCAGCCAAGGATGTCGCTGGTGGACGGCAGCATCACCGGCGTGGAAGCCCTGCTGCGCTGGAACAGCGCGGATCTGGGCGAGATTGCGCCGACGGTATTCATCCCGCTGGCGGAAGAAAGCGGCCTGATCGTTTCCATCGGCGAGTGGGTGCTGGGCGAGGCCTGCCGCCAGTTGAAGTCTTGGCGCACGCAGGGGCTGACCGAGATTTGCGTGGGCGTGAACGTGTCCGTGCTGCAGCTGCTGCGCGGCAACCTGGTGGGCTACCTGAAGCGCCTGCTCGACGCCACCGAACTGCCTGCCGACCGCATCGAGCTCGAACTGACCGAAAGCATGGTGATGCAGAACGCCGAACAGACCACGGCCGTCCTCAACGAACTGCGCCGGCTGGGCGTGAGCCTGGCGATCGACGATTTCGGCACGGGCTATTCCTCGCTGGTCTACCTCAAGCGGCTGCCGATCGACACGCTGAAGATCGACAAGGAGTTCATCGACGACCTGACCCGCGACGCGGACGACGAGGCCATCACCTCGACCATCGTCACGATGGGCCATTCGCTGGGGCTGACCGTGATTGCCGAGGGCGTGGAAACCGAGGACCAGCTGAACTTCCTGCGCCAGCAGGGCTGCGACGAGATCCAGGGCCACTGGCTGTCCCGGCCGATCGACGGCGACCGCTGCCTGGCATTCATCCGCGGCTGGCGTCCCGACCTGTTGCTGCCGGCCGCGCCGGCGATGGGCTAGTGCATTCGTCCTGTTGACCCGGCCAGACCCGCGGCCTATCTTGCAGCGATGGATTCCAACGACAACCTGGCTGCCGTCCAGCAACTGGCCGCCCGCATCGAAAAACTGCTCGACCTGACCCGCAGGTTGGCGGAGGAAAACCGCAGCCTGCGCCAGGGCCAGGAACAACTGGTGAACGAGCGCGCGCAACTGTTGAACAAGAACGAACTGGCGCGGTCGCGCGTCGAGGCGATGATCAACCGATTGAAATCGCTGGAGAACAACGCGTGAGCGAACCCGTCAACGTGAGGGTGCTCGATCGCGAGTTCACCGTCGGCTGCGAGCCGGGCGAGCAGGAAAAACTGCACGCTGCCGCACAGTTTCTGGATGCGCGCATGCGCGAGGTGCGTGGCAGCAACCGCACGGCGGCACTGGACCGCGTGGCGGTGCTGACGGCGCTCAACCTGGCGGCGGAATTGTTGCAGGGCAAGCAACAGGGCGGCGCGCAGGACCAGTCCATCGCGCGCACCTTGAACGAATTGAACCGCAAGCTGGATGGGTTGTTCGATTCGATCGCGATGCGTTGATTCGAAATATTCACGCAATCCGAAAAACACGGCGCTATACTGATTTCGTATCCTCTGCCGTGTTCGACAGCGTGCGCTAACATACGCCTTGTCCCATAAACACGACCTGGGAATCGCGCGCGATCGCGGTGTGCATGTCCGCCCTGTTGCGGAAAGCCTGATGTGATTGCGCAGGTGCCCACTTGATCCTAGGGATCAAGGTCGTTTCGCAAGCATCGACATGGCGGAGGATGCAATCTTGACTGGACCCCAGTCCCGCGCCCGCGAAAAACGCGAACTGCGCGCTACGCTTGGCGCACGGCGCCAGGGTTTTTCCGCCAGCGAACGAATGCAGGCCGCCGAAGCGGTCAGCAACCAGTTGCTCTCGCATCCCCTGTTCAATGTCGCGGGCTACGTCGCCGGCTATTGGGCCATGGGCGGCGAAGTACCCTTGCATGTCCTGCAGATGCGGCTGCGCGCCGACCAGGTGTGGTGCCTGCCGTGCATCCAACCCGACAAGACCCTTCGCTTCGCGCCGTGGCGACCGGGCGACCTGCTCGAAAGCAATCGCTTCGGCATTCCCGAGCCGGCCCTGACCCCCGACGCGCAGTTGCTGCCGACCGACATGGCGGTGATCCTGATGCCGCTGCTGGCCTTTACACGCGCGGGCGCGCGGCTGGGCATGGGCGGCGGCTTCTACGACCGCAGCCTGGCCTTCCCCCGCCTGCCAGGCGCACAGCCGCGCCTGATTGGCGTCGGTTATGCCGCCCAGGAAGTTCCGGACCTGCCCAGCGACCCCTGGGACGTTGCCCTGGACGCCGTGGTGACCGACAAGGAGCTTCTGATTTGCCGGCCGGCCGGGTGACAATGGCGGCATGAAATATTGGCTGATGAAATCCGAACCCGAGGCATTTTCCATCGACGACCTGCAACGCGTCGGACGCGAGCCCTGGAGCGGCGTGCGCAATTACCTGGCGCGCAATTTCATGCGGCAGATGGCGGTCGGCGACGGTGTGTTGTTCTATCACTCCAACACCAAGGTGCCGGGCGTGGTAGGCGTGGCGGAAGTCGCCAGCGACGCCTATCCGGACCCGACCCAGTTCCAGAAAAAATCCGATTACTACGATCCGAAGGCCACGCAAGAGGAACCGCGCTGGCAACTGGTGGACGTAAGCTTCAAGCGCAAGCTGTCGCGGATCATTTCGCTGGAAGAATTGCGCGCGTCCGGCGACCGGCTCGACGGCATGGAACTGCTGCGTCGCGGCAGCCGGCTGTCGGTGATGCCGGTCAGCGCCGCGCACTGGAAAACCATCCTTTCACTCGAATAAACAGGCCCTGATCCCATGTCACAGAACGAAGGCAAGCGACTGTCCGGCGAGAAGGCCGCGGAATACGTGACCGATGGCAGCATCGTCGGCGTAGGCACGGGGTCGACCGTGGCCTTCTTCATCCAGGCGCTTGGCCGGATGAAGCATCGCATCGAGGGCGCAGTTTCAAGTTCCGAGCAGAGCACGCGCCTGCTGACCGAATTGGGCATCCCGGTGCTGGACCTCAATGCATCCGGACCGCTCGCGCTTTACGTGGACGGCGCCGATGAATGCGATACGCAGGGCCGGTTGATCAAGGGCGGTGGCGCCGCACTGACGCGCGAAAAGATCATCGCCGAAGCCAGCAAGCAATTCGTCTGCATCATCGACGCGAGCAAGCAAGTGAAGCTGCTCGGCAAGTTTCCGGTGCCGGTGGAAGTGATCCCGATGGCGCGCAGCCTGGTGGCGCGCGAGCTGCTGAAGCTTGGCGGCCAGCCGATCTGGCGCGAGGGCGTAGTGACCGACAACGGCAACTGGATCCTGGACGTGCACAACTGGCAGTTGACCGATCCGGCCGCGATGGAGCGCGACGTGAACCAGATACCGGGCGTGGTGACCGTGGGTTTGTTCGCGCGGCGCGGCGCCGACGTCGTCGTGGTGGACGGCGTGGTCCGCGCCTAGACGCGATTGCGATAACGCGGGCGCTTACTTCTTGGCGGGCGCGAGCCGCTTGAGCATCGCGGGCACCAGGTCCAGGTATTCCTTGAAGTCGAGCTTCTGGTCCTTGTTGGCGTCGAAGGCCGACATGGGCGGCGCGCCGGAGCCTGCCCGCTTGATCAGCGGCAGGTTGGCGAACTCGACCGCTTCGATCAGCCCGCTCTTGTCCTTGTCGGCGGCGCGGAACTGGGTCTCGAGACGGCCGATGATGTTCTGCTCGCGCGCCGATTCCCAGCCGTTCTTGAACTCGTCCAGGGTCAGCGTCTTGTTCTTGTCGGTGTCCCACAACGCGAACAACTGGTCGGGCGTAGCGGCCTGCCCGTCGCCCGGGGCTGCGGCCGGACGCGTCGCACGCGCAGTAGCCGGAGCGGCCGTGGTCGGCGTTGCGGTGGCCGGGAACGTGCGGGTGGTGGTCGGGGCGGGCGTCGTGGTTTGCGCGACGGCGGTGGCTGCCGCCATGCAGCTGCCGACCAGGGCGAGCGAGGCCAGCACTACGGTCGGGCTTGGGAATGCGCGAAGGGTCATTGTTCGTGAAACTCCAGGATCGTGTTGGCAAAAGCCGGTTGGCGAATGTCGATTGGACCGTGCCGGGACTGCGATGTTCCCATGATCCATGCCGATCTGCATCGTCGCTGCAGACTCGCAGGTGAATGCCGTGCCCACAAACACGAAGCCCCGCATTCGCGGGGCTTGGTGTTTTGGCTGGGGAACTAGGGTTCGAACCTAGATTAGCGGTGTCAGAGACCGCTGTCCTACCGTTAGACGATTCCCCAATTCGGGACTCGCTCCAGGCCCTGAGGCCTGGACGCCTGACAATATTAGCGCTTGGAGAACTGCGTAGCGCGGCGAGCCTTGTGCAGGCCGACCTTCTTGCGCTCGACTTCGCGTGCGTCACGGGTCATGAAGCCCGCCTTGCGCAGTTCCGGCTTCAGCGTGTCGTTGTACTCGACAAGACCACGGGCGATGCCGAGGCGGATGGCGCCGGCCTGGCCGGTGATGCCGCCACCTTCAACCGTGACCGAGATGTCGAACTGATCGGTCGTCTTGGTCAGCACGAGCGGCTGGCGGACGATCATGCGCGAAGTTTCGCGACCGAAGAATTCGTCGAGCGGACGACCGTTGACGGTGATCTTGCCTTCACCCTTGCGCAGGAACACGCGGGCGGTGGAGGACTTGCGACGGCCGGTGCCGTAATTGTGCTGCGAAGCCATGGTTTTCTGCCTGTGCCTTAAATGTCCAGAGCCTGGGGCTGCTGGGCGGAGTGCGGATGGTTCGGGCCTTTGTAGACCTTCAGCTTGCTGTACATCGCGCGGCCGAGCGGATTCTTGGGCAGCATGCCCTTGACGGCCGTTTCGATGACGCGTTCCGGGTGGGCGTTGAGCGCCTGGCCCAGGGTCTCGGACTTCAGGTTGCCGACGTAACCGGTGAACCGGTAGTACATCTTGTCGGTCAGCTTGTTGCCGGTGACGGCAATTTTTTCGGCGTTGACGACGATGAGATAGTCGCCCGCGTCCATGTGCGGGGTGAATTCGGGCTTGTGCTTGCCGCGCAGGCGGCGTGCAAGCTCCGAGCTCAAGCGACCAAGGGTCTTGCCGGCGGCATCGACGACATACCAGTCCTGCTTAACCGTGGCCGGCTTGGTGCTGACGGTCATGGCTTTCATGACGGGCTCCAAAGAGAATCGTGGGAAATAAGAAGCGGAATGATAAACGCTGGGCCGAACCGGCGCAAGGCCGAAGCACGTGGATGTGCGAGTGCCCTGGGAGGCAGGATGCCGGAATGGCCTTCAATTTCCGCGTGTTAGCATCCGCGCATGCCTGAAACGGCCCTCTTGCAAGCCCCGTCCACCGCCCATTTGCTGGCCATGGCCGACCAGTGCGTGCAATGCGGACTATGCCTGCCGCACTGCCCTACCTACCGTCTGGACCAACTCGAAAGCGAGTCTCCAAGAGGCCGCATAGCCTACATGAAGGCCTTGGCAGGCGGGCTTTTCGAGCCCACGGCGGCTGGCGATACCTACCTCGACCACTGCCTCGGTTGCCGCCGCTGCGAGGCCGCCTGCCCCGCGGGAGTCCAGTACGGCGCCTTGCTGGTCGGCTCCCGGGCGCGCCAGGCTGAACGCCGGCCGGCCGGCATCCGGCGCCGGTCCATCCTGGCCCTGTTGGCCCGGCCCAGGCTGATGACCGGACTGCTGGACTTGTATCGGCGGGCCTGGCGGCTCGTGCCACGCCACCTGCGGAAGCTGCCGAAACCACCGCTTGCAGCCCGCGAGACAAGCCAGCAAGCCAGCCCGGCGGCTCCGGGGCGCACATCTATCTTCATCGGTTGCCTGGCGGCGAGCTACGAGGGGCCCACCCGACTCGCCCTGCTGAAACTGCTGAAGGCAGCAGGCATCGAGGCGTCGGTGGCGCCCGCCCAGGGCTGCTGCGGCGCTGCCGCGCGGCACGCGGGTGAATCGGCCATGGCGGACAGGCTGGCATCGGCGAATCGCGCCGCCTTCAGCGGGGCCGGCGACGTGCTCTGCCTCGCCAGCGGCTGCCAGGAAACCCTTGCCTCGTCCCTTGGCGGGGCCGCGCCCGTGGTGGATGCCATCGCCTTCCTGGAAGCCCATGCGGCCCACCTGCGTTTCCGCCACGCGGGCGGCCGTCGGGTCGCGCTGCATATCCCGTGCACGCAATCGACGGTGACCGGCACCGCGCCCGCCCTGCGTCGATTGCTGGCGCACGTGCCTGGCGTGGATCTTCTTGAAATACCCGATGCCGGATGTTGCGGCGCAGCCGGCCTGCACCAGGCCGAAGAACCCTTGCGTGCCGCCGCCCTTCGCGCGCCGATGCTGGACTTGCTGGCAAACTGCGGGGCACTGGAACTGCTGTCGTCCAACATCGGCTGCCGCCTGCATATCGCGCAGGCAGCGGGCATTCCGGTCCGACATCCCATCGACTTCCTCGCCGAGCACCTGGCATGACCGACAAGCGCCGCTATTCCCCCATCGACCGATTCATCATGCGTGCGCAGCACGGGTTGGACACCAGCATCGGCGCTTCCGTGGCGACGCGCGAGAATCCGGGCAAGCCACAGCCCGACGTGGAAATGGATCCGGTCGCGCGCAAGCATGCCGCGGGCCTGATGCGCATCAACCACACCGGCGAGGTCTGCGCGCAGGCGCTGTACGTCGGCCAGGCTGCGGTGGCGCGCGATGATTCCACGCGATCGCACCTGCTGGCTGCGGCCCAGGAAGAAACCGACCACCTGGCCTGGTGCAACGACCGCCTGGTGGAGCTCGACAGCAAGCCCAGCCTGTTCAACCCGCTGTGGTACGCGGGCAGCTACGCGATCGGCGTGGCCGCCGGCTTGCGCGGCGACGGCTGGAACCTGGGCTTCGTGGTCGAAACGGAACGGCAGGTCGAAGCGCACCTGGAAGAACACTTGCGCACGCTGCCGGCCGAAGATCTGCGCAGTCGGGCGATTCTGGAGACGATGAAGGCCGATGAGGCGCGGCATGCGGATCAGGCGGAAGCTGCGGGGCTTCGATCATGAAGGCGATTGCCTATCGGCTTTGATTTTTTCGCGTTGCGATGCTGAACGTCGTCGAGGGTGGGGTTCGCCCTGGTCGACTCGGCGTAGCCGCTCCTGCGGACTCAGAGTCGACCAGGGCGGACCCGTCCCCCGGCGCCGGCAAGTGGCGGCTATGGCCGAAACGAAAACTCAATCGATCAGGTTGCGACCGTGGAAGAGCTCTTCGATCTCGCGCCGCAACTGCATCTCGACGCGCGAGCGGTCCTTGAAGGACAGGTTTTTCGCCTTCTCTTCGAACAGGTACGTGTCCAGGTCGAATTCCTTCACGTGCATCTTGGTGTGGAAGATATTTTCCTGGTAGACGTTCACGTCCAGCATTTCGTAATGCGTCTTGATGGACTTGGACAGGTAGTCCTGGATCGAGTTGATCTTGTGGTCGATGTAGTGCTTCTTGCCCTTCACGTCGCGGGTGAAGCCGCGCACGCGGTAGTCCATCACCACGATGTCGGAGTCGAAGCTCTCGATCAGGTAGTTCAGGGCCTTCAGCGGCGAGATGACGCCGCAGGTAGCGACGTCGATGTCGGCGCGGAAGGTCGCGATGCCGTTGTGCGGATGCGTTTCCGGATACGTGTGCACCGTGATGTGCGACTTGTCGAGGTGCGCGACCACGGCGTCGGAAATCAATTCCTTGCCGGCGGCCTTCTTGTCGATCACCGGTTCCTCGGAGATGAGGATGGTGACGGACGCACCCTGCGGGTCGTAGTCCTGGCGGGCCACGTTGAGGATGTTCGCGCCGATGATGTGCGCAACCTCGGTGAGGATCTGGGTCAGGCGCTCGGCGTTGTACACCTCGTCGATGTACTCGATGTAGCGCTGGCGCTGCTCTTCCGACACGGCGTAGCACATGTCGTAGATGTTGAAGCTCAGGGCTTTGGTGAGGTTGTTGAAACCCTGCAGCCGCAGGCGCGGCAGTGGCTTGACCACGGTCTTGATCCAATCAGGTGGAGCGGGCGCGCATTATCGGGCAAAGCGCCCCCGGGGGGAACCTTCCATTCATTCCGGGCCCTCCCGCGATTCAGGGGTGATTGCTGTGCGCCACGTCACAGCCTAAGCTGTCGGTAACCCGGCAAATCCCAAGAGTGACCCATGGCACCACAACGGACCTCCCTCAGCGAATTCAGCCACCTGCGTCCTGTAGCCAGCCCGCTGGCGCTGGACGATGCTTCCCTCAGCCACTTCCTGGACCAGTGCCACCGGCGCCGGCACCCGGCCCGCAGCGATATCTTTCGCCCGGGCGATACCGCCAACACGCTGTACTACGTGGTCAGCGGCTCGCTGAGCATCATCAGCGTCGAGGGCGACGGGCGCGAGCTGGTGCTGGGCTACGTGAACGCTGGCGAGTTCGTCGGCGAGATGGGCCTGTTCGTGGCCGCCAACATCCGCCAGGTACTGCTGCGCACCCGCACCCCCTGCGAGCTGGCCGAACTCAGCTACGAACGCCTGCACCAGTTGTTCGCCACGTCCCTGTCCAACGAGTGCCCGCGCATCCTGTACGCCATCGGCGCGCAGCTGTCGAAGCGGCTCCTTGATACCAGTCGTAAGGCCAGCCGCCTGGCATTCCTGGACGTGACCGGCCGCATCATCCGCACGCTCAACGACCTGTGCCTGGAACCCGATGCACTCAGCCACCCGCAGGGCATGCAGATCCGCGTGTCGCGCCAGGAACTCGCGCGCATCGTCGGCTGTTCCCGCGAGATGGCGGGCCGGGTGCTGAAGCAGCTGCAGATCGACGGCAAGCTGCACGCACGCGGCAAGACCGTCGTGGTCTTCGGTACGCGCTAAGCCATGGGCCGGGTCGCGCAAGCCGGTCCCGACGCGGTGCTGGTGCGCCCGGCGCGCGTGGAAGACGGCGTCGGCCTGTCGCACTTGCTGGACGTGCTGGGCTATCCCTGTCCGGCCGAGGAAGCGGCGCAACGCGTGCTGGATGTGCGCGACGACCCCAACCAGACGGTGCTGGTGGCCGAACAAGGCGGCCAGCTGGCCGGCCTGGTCGGCTGCGACCTGAGCTATTACCTGCCCCTGGGCGCCTTCACCTGCCGAATCACCGCACTGTCCGTGGCCGAGCATGCCCAGCGTCGCGGCATCGGCCGGCTGCTGTTGAAGGAAGCCGAGTCGCTGGCCCGCAGCGCGGGCGCGGTGCGCATCGAACTGACCTCGGCTGCGCACCGGGAACAAGCACACGCCTTCTATCGCGCCTGCGGCTATGGCGAAGGCGCGGTGCGCTTCGTGAAGCGGCTCGGCGACGCCTGAACCGTTCTGCCGGGCCGCACGCCCTGGCCACGGGCGCGATCAGCCGAAAAGTTTCGCCAACGCCGCGCCCGGATCTTCGGCGCGCATGAATGTTTCGCCGACCAGGAAGGCATGCACGTCATTGGTGCGCATCCGTTCCACGACGTGCGCTGTGACGATGCCACTCTCGGTCACCAGCAAGCGGTCGCCC
>JAPLSI010000019.1 GCA_026398715.1 Gammaproteobacteria bacterium | reverse complement strand
TCTGCTGGGACCAGTGGTATCCCGAAGCGGCGCGCCTGATGGCGCTCGCCGGGGCGGAAATCCTGCTTTATCCCACAGCCATCGGCTGGGATCCGGACGACGCCCAGGATGAAAAGGATCGCCAGCGCAGCGCATGGATGCTGAGCCATCGCGGCCACGCGGTGGCCAATGGGCTGCCTGTGCTCAGCTGCAACCGGATCGGCCTCGAGTCGTCGCCACTGGGCACGAGTGGAATCATGTTCTGGGGCAGCAGCCACGTGTTGGGTCCGCAAGGCGAATTCCTTGCAGAGGCGAGCACGGATGCGGCCCAGGTGCTGCTGGCGGACATCGACATGGCGCGCAGCGAAAGCGTGCGCCGCATCTGGCCCTTCCTTCGCGACCGTCGAATCGATGCCTATGCCGATCTGCTGAAGCGGTATCGCGATTGATGGACACCTCCATCGAAGCGCATCTGCAAGACCAGCCCCATGCGATCGTCGAGCGCGATGGTGTTCGCTTCACCTTGCTCGGAACCGCGCACGTCTCGCGCGCGAGCATCGATGCGGTGAAGGCCGCGATCGGCAGCGGCAGCTACGACACCGTCGCGGTGGAACTCGATGCGCAGCGGCACCGCGCGCTGACCGACCCGCAAGCCATGGCGAAGCTGGACCTGTTCCAGATAATCCGTGAGGGCAAGATCGGCCTGGTGGCGGCCAACCTCGCCCTGGCCGCCTACCAGCGCCGACTCGCCGAACAACTCGGCGTCGAGCCGGGCGCGGAACTCAAGGCTGCCGCCATCGGCGCCACCGAGGCGGGCCTGATACTGCAACTGATCGACCGCGACGTGGGCACGACCTTGAAGCGCGCCTGGTCGAGCCTGGGCTTCTGGGGTCGCAGCAAACTGATGGCGGGACTGGCAGGCAGCCTGTTCGTCAACGAAGAAGTGGACGAGGCTGAAATCGAGAAGCTCAAGCAGGGTGACATCCTGGAGGCGAGCTTCGGCGAGTTCGCGACGCAGACGCCCCAGTTGTTCGAAGCCGTGATTGCCGAGCGCGACCGCTACATGGCGGCACGCCTCCGCGAGGGCGCCCGCGAAGGCAAGTCCCGAGAGGTGCTGGCCGTAGTCGGCGCAGGCCACTTGAAAGGCCTGGCGGCGGCCCTGGGTGAAGGCCAGGCCGATCCTGCCACCACCGTGGCGCAGCTCGACCACATTCCGGAAGGCAGCCGCGTGCCGTGGTTCACCCTTATCTTCGCCACGCTGTTGCTGGGCGGATTTGCCTGGGGCTTCCACCAGGGCGGCATCGACTTCGGCGCCAAGCTGGTGCTGGACTGGGTGTTGATTACCGCCATCGGCGGTGCGGTCGGTTGTGCGGCGGCCGGCGGACACCCTTTGTCCATCCTGGCCGCGGCCCTCGCCTCGCCAATCACTCCGTTGGTGCCGGCGCTGAGTTCGGGCATGGTCAGCGCTTTTACGGAGGCATGGGTGCGCAAGCCGACCTACCAGGACATGTTGAACCTGCGCCAGGACACCGACACGATCAAGGGCTGGTGGCGAAACCGGTTTGCGCGGGTATTCGTCAACTTCGTGCTGGCCAATGCCGGCACGTCCATCGCCGTCTGGGTCGCAGGGGCGAACCTGCTGCACAAACTCGGCTGAGTCAGCCCGCGGTCTCCGCTTGGACGGCCGCGCGGCCCCACGGAGCCTTCTCGCGCGCCCGCAGCAATATCCGTCGCGTGCTGGCGTTCAAGTCGTCCAGCATCGCGTAGATGGTCGGCAGGAACAGCAGGCTGACCACCGTGGAAAAGGCCAGCCCGCCCGCGACGGCCCGTGCCATCGGGTAGTACGGCGGACCGTCGCCACCGATCTGCGCGCCGCCGAAGCACAGCGGCAACATGCCGAGGATCGTCGTGCCCATCGTCATCAGGATCGGCCGCAAGCGCTCGCGGCTGCCCGCCACCAGTGCATCCGTACGGCTGTATCCCTGGCGACGCAGCGCGTTGATGTGCTCGACCATCACGATGCCGTTGTTCACCACCACGCCCA
>JAPLSI010000095.1 GCA_026398715.1 Gammaproteobacteria bacterium | reverse complement strand
CGTGCGCTGGGAATCAACTCCCGCTCGGCAACCGCGCGTCCAGGCAACCATGCGGCGCAAGCGCTTTCTGCCCAGCTTGCCGGCTTTCCCGATCGCTACCTGCAGGTCCAGCACCTGCCCCATCCCATGCGCAAATCGGTATTGGCGGCCTATTTCACGGCCAACCCCGAGGCGATCGCGAACAACGTCCCGCATCGCCTGCGTACCGAAGGACAGTTCGTGACGACCGCATTGGCCGCGCATCTGGAACTCGCCGCCGGCACGGCGCGCGTGGACAACCGGTTGACCACGATTCGCCTCAAGCCCGATTCACAGGACGCATCGGTACTGGCGCGTGACATGGCCCGCGCGGACGGGGATCCCGCGGTCGCATTTTCCTGCGTGCAAAGCCTCGACCTGGCGCCCGATGCGGCGCGCGAGGCCGTGCTTGCCTGGCTCGATCGTCGCGTGGGTCGCCTGGACGATTTGCTGCGCTGATCAGTCGCGATCGTCGCCGACGATGGAGTCGCGTCCATGTCAGTAAAGGTCCACCGGGTCCACGTCGATCGACCAGCGCACCTTGCGCGCTGATTTCAGTGCATAAAGTCGCGGCATCCATGCGGCCAGTGCCGACTGCAACGCGGGGCGCTGCATGCCGGTGACCAGGATCTGCCCGCGCGATCGTCCGGCGCGGCGCGCCATCGGCGCCGGCATCGGCGCGGTGGCCTCCACCTGCGGTGCAACCACGAAGGCCTCGCGGGCGTCGCGCAGGAATTCCTGCACGTCGCCTTCGCGCATTGCCTCCGCGCGCAGCACCGCCAGGAAAGTGAAGGGCGGGAAGCCCGCCGCCTCGCGCTCGGCCAGCGCCATCGCTGCGACGGCGGGATAACCGCCCGCCAACAGCGTGTTCAATAGTGGATGCTCGGGGTGGTGCGTTTGCAGCAGCACTTCGCCCGCCAGCTTTGCGCGGCCGGCGCGTCCGGCCACCTGCACCAACAATTGCGCAAGCCGTTCGCCAGCGCGGAAATCGGCCGAGAACAGGCCTTCGTCCACGCCGACCACGGCCACCAGGGTCAGCCGCGGCAGGTCGTGGCCCTTGGCCAGCATCTGCGTGCCGACCAGGATGCCTGACGCATCGCCGAATTCTTCCAGCGCTTTTTCCAGCGCGCCGCGCCGACGCGTGGTTTCGCGATCGATGCGCATCAGCACTGCCTCGGGAAAGCGAGCGGCCAACGCTTCCTCGATGCGTTCGGTGCCGAAGCCCTGCGGTTGCAGCGCCAGGCTGGCGCAATCGGGGCACGACAGCGGCCGATGGCCGCGCGCGCCGCAGTGGTGGCAGATCAGCGTGCGGCCCGAACCATGTACGGTCATCGCCGCATCGCAGCGTTTGCAGATGGCGCTCCAGCCGCAGTCGTGGCAGATCAACACCGGTGCATAACCGCGACGGTTCTTGAAAACCAGGGCTTGTTCGCCGCGCGCCAGGCAGGCGGCGATCGCGTCCATCATGTCTGCGGACAGGCCGTGCTGCAGCGGACGCTTGCGCACGTCCACCACGCGCACGCGCGGCGGATTGGCGCCGCCGGCGCGTTGCGGCAAGCGCGCCAGTTGATAGCGACGCGACAATGCGTTGTGCAGGGATTCCAGCGACGGCGTGGCGCTGCCCAATATGACCGGGATGCCCAATGTGCGGGCGCGCACCAGCGCGATGTCGCGCGCGTGGTAACGGATACCGTCCTGCTGTTTGTAGGACGCGTCGTGTTCTTCGTCGATCACGATCAAGCCCGCTTCGGGCAGCGGCGTGAAGATCGCCGAGCGCGTTCCCACCAGCACCCGGGCTTCGCCGCGCGCCATCGCCAGCCAGGCACGCGCGCGTTCGCCATCGGCCAGTCCCGAATGCATGGCGATCACCGGCACGCCCAGGCGCGAACGGAATCGATGCAGCGTTTGCGGCGTCAGCCCGATTTCGGGCACCAGCACCAGCGCTTGTTTACCCGCAGCCAGGCAATCGCGAATGGCCTGCAGGTAGACCTCGGTCTTGCCGCTGCCGGTCACGCCTTCGAGCAACAGCGCGCGAAAACCCTGTCCGCCCCGCAACTTCGCCAGCGCGTCGGCCTGCGCCGAATTGAGCGTGGGCGCCAGCGCGTCGGAAGGCGGCACGCCCTGTGTCGGCATCTCGATCCGTTCCACCCGCCCCAGCTTGAGCAAGGACCGGGCCGCAACGCGCCAGCCCGGGTCGTCCTGGTCGAGCAGGTCCTCGGCGACCGGGCCGGCGGCGAGTCGCTCGAGCAGCCGGCGTGGTCGGCCCTGGCCGGGTTTGCCGGCCAGCGCCGCGGAACCCGCCTCGGTCACCAGCCAGCCGCGCGGCGTGGTTTCGGGCAAGGGTTGGCCGTCGCGCAGTCCGACCGGCAGGGCCGTGGCCATCACCTCGCCCAGGGGGGCGTGGTAATAGCGCGCGCAAAAGTGCAGGGTCTCGAGCAATTCGGGGTTGAGCAGGGGCTTGTCGTCCAGGACCGCCAACACCGGCTTCAGGGTTTCGGGGTCGACCTCGGTCGCGCCCATGGACAGGACCACGCCAATCTGTTCGGTCCGCCCGAAGGGCACCCGCACCCGACGGCCGACCCAGTCCGGCCCGATCGAAGCGCCGGGCGGCGGCAGGTAGTCGAAAAGCCTTGGCAGGGGCACTGGAAGGGCCACGCGAAGCACGGTGCGGTGACGGGAAAGCATGGCAAAGTCTAGCCTGAACCGACGCCCGGACAGCCTGTGGATGAACTTGCCATACAGTGCTGAAAATTGTCACAGAAAGGTCCGCTAAGCCCATGACCGTGAAGGGGAAAACCCCTTATCCACACCATCTGTGGATAACTCTGTGGACGAGGTCTGCCGCAGCGTTGCGCATCCCCTGAGAAAACGGCCCTTCTTCCGCCTTGGTGATTTTTTAACCAACCTGTCATAAACGAGCAAAAACAACAGCTTGCCGCGATGGCCCGGGCCGGAAATGTCCGTTGCCAGCCATTCAGGCAGGTTTTTCGGGTCGCGCAAGGCGCTGTGCACAACGTTCCACGCGCAAAGCCGCGTCAGTGCTGGCGGAGCGGGGAAATTGCCGGTGTCAAGTCACTGCTCCACGGTCGGGTTGACTAGAATGGCGGGTGCCTTCGACTTCCCACGAGCCCTCCAACGCCTCCCGGCGACCCGCCCTGGTCGCCTTCCTGCGAGGCATCGAGCTGCGCGCCTGGGTTTTTGCCTGGAACCAGTGCGGCGACGAGGCCAGGGCCGAGCACGCCCTCGCCAGCGCCTTCCACGATTTCCTGCGCGAGGCCAGCGAGCTTGCATTGGCGGCCTGGCCAATCCATTTCTGGCGCTGCCTGCTCGCGCAGGCCGCCCTGATGACGCCGGCCGGCACCGGTTCGGCGCTGGCGGAGCTGGCGCCCGGTCCGCGCGCCGCGTTGTTGCTGCGACTCGTCGCCGGCCTGGACATCGCCCACGCCGCCGAGGCGCTCGGCGTTGCCGATACCGCGTACGAAAAGGCGCTGCATCGCGCGCTCGCGCATCCGGCGCTGGATGCGGAAGGTTTGCAGGTCCTGCGCGAATCCCTGCAGCTGCAGGTGCACGATGCGCCGGCGGCGCAACGACAACTGCTGGCGACCTGGCGCGATGAAGCGGTGCTGGCCATCGACGATATCGTCGCGACCGATGTTCTGCCGCGCGCGGTCGGGCGCATGCATCGCTGGAGGGTGGTTGCCGGCGTGCTGGCGCTGGCGCTGGTGGGCGTGGTCACCCATTTCGCGTTGCGGCCGCCCGCGCATCCGGTGCAGGTGATCGACAAGGTGGCGCCGCCGCCGTCCATGTCCGACACCATCGCCGTCACCCATCCCGACTACCTGCAGGTGGCCGCGCAGGACGAAGCTGCGCTGGTGCGCGACCTGGCGTTCCTGAGCTGGCTGGCGGCCGCCACGCTGCCGACCCCCGCCGCCGCCGTCGAAACGCCGCTGCACGTCGCTCCGGCGCAATTCGGGGCATTGCCGCCGCCCTTGCAGGGCCTGCTGGATTCCGCACGCAGCGCCTGGCCTGAACTCGATGCCGCCACGCGCGACAACCTGCTGCGGCAGGCCGACGACTGGGCGGCGCGAGCCCCTGCGCAACGCGACCAGTTGCGACAACGCCTGGTGGCGTGGGACGCGTTGTCGGCGCCAGAGCGCGCGCGCCAGAGGACGCCTTTCCTCGCCTGGCAACGCCTGAGCGAAACCGATCGTCGACAGATCCGGATCGCCGCCGACCGCCTTTCGGGTCTGCCGCCGGCCGAAGGCCAGGCCCTGCGTGGGCAATTCGCCGCTTCGCCCGCCGACACGCAGGCCTTGTGGTGGCTTGGGCCGGCGCTGGGGCAGGAACTCGCGCCGTTCTCTTCGCTGTTCGCATTCATGCCCGAGTCCGATCGCCCGGCGCTGTTGCAGGTACTGCGTGAACTCGACGAGCA
>JAPLSI010000076.1 GCA_026398715.1 Gammaproteobacteria bacterium | reverse complement strand
AAGCGCTTCGCCGAGGCGGTCACCGCGTCGTACCGCCGTTCGCTCGGGGTCGACACGTCGATCGTGCGCTTCTTCAACACGTACGGGCCGCGCATGCGGCCCGAGGACGGCCGCGTGGTGTCCAACTTCATCGTGCAGGCGCTGCGCGGCGAGGACATCACCATCTACGGCGAAGGCCAGCAGACGCGTTCGTTCTGCTACGTGGACGACCTGGTCAGCGGCTTCCTGAAACTGATGGCGACCGAACCGGGCTTCACCGGTCCGGTGAACCTGGGCAATCCCGGCGAATTCACCATCCGCCAGTTGGCCGAACAGGTCATTGACCTGACGGGCGCTGGTTCGAAGCTGGTGTTCCGTCCCTTGCCCACCGACGACCCGATGCAGCGCCAGCCGGACATCACGCTGGCGCGCAGCAAGCTGGGCTGGGAGCCGACCGTGCAACTGGATGAAGGCCTGCGCCGCACCATCGCCTATTTCGAAGAACTATTGTCGCTGGGCTCGCGCACGCCCGACTGACACACCCGGCGTAATCGTCAGCGACAGGTGTAGTCCACGGTCGCGGTGCTGTTGCGGAACGGATTGGTCAGGTCGTCGGTGTATTCGCCCATCAGCAGGCGATGCCGCGGCAAGAGGGTGGCGCGAAACCACCGGCTGAAGCTGGCCAGTCGCTCGCCGCGCGGCGTCAACCGGACGCAGCCGTTGTTTATTTCGATCGTGCCCGACTCGAGTTGCTCGGTCAGGCGCACGTCCACCAGCCGGTGCTCGATCATGTATTCCTTCACGAACACGTCCTGGAAGCGGTCCTGGCGAATGCCGCCACCGCGCTGCTGCAGTTTTTCCAGCAGGTAGAACGACAGCGACCGGTCGATGACGGTCGGCACCGAAATGGCGAAGGCATAGCCGACCAGCAGCCAGATGACGAGCATCTGGAATTTTTCCAGGCCGCTGAATTCCGAGAATGCACGCAACCCGTACAACAGCGCGCCGGCAGCCATCACCGCCACTACGGCGCAGCCGATCGTACTGTAGAAGACGACATCCACCTGCCCATACCGCATGCGCAGGACGTAGGTAGCCAACAGGCAGGCGACGAAGAAAACGGTGGCCATCACGGCCTTCAGGAATTTGTTCATGTCTTGAATACCACCAGCTTGTTGCCGACGTAGCTGCCCGCGACCTGGATACCGGTTGCGATCAGGAATCCGATCCGGTAGTCGAGCCCGGCGCGGTCCGTCCAAAGATACAGGATGACGCCGTGCGCCACGGCCAGCAGCCCGTACAGCACCACGAAGAACACGGCCTGCCTCAGCACGGGCGCATGCGCGGCGCGGAACACGAAATGCCGGCTGCTGAAGAACGAAAAAGTGATTGCGATGCAGGCGGCGATGAAGTTGGCCAGGCCCGCCGACGAAAGCTGCAGGACTTCCAGGTTGAAAGTGAGGATGGCGAAGTGCAGCGCCGTCGCCAGCAGTCCATTGATGATGTAGCGCAGCAGCTGCGCGCGCATCGGGCTCATTCGCGGTCGAAGGCGCTGACCGGGATGACGCAGTCCACGAAGTCGCGATAGGCGTCGCCCAGCACTGCCCCGCCCTTGGCCACGCCGCTGAGCATCAGCGTCATCAATGTCAGCGCTGCGGTCTGCAGGAACACGAGGAACAGCACGCCAAGCGCCACCGAGAACCAGCCGGGCGTTGCGAACCCAACCAGCTTGAGCACGATGGCCGCCACCGCGCCCAGGATGGAGAGCATGGAAACCACTACGCAGGCCAGGCCCACGCGCACCAGCACGTCTTCGGCAAAGACCATCAGGGCCTTGAAGCCATGCAGGGCCAGGCCCACGAAGTTCATCTTGCTGCGACCGGCATAACGCGCGCCGCGATCGAGCGGAACGACGGCCAGGCGGAGTTTCGATGCGAGCACCGAGCCGGCGATGTGCGTCCACGATTCGTGCATCGCCGACAGGCGCTTCACTGCATCGGGCTTGAGCGCCATGAAGTTGCCGAAGCTGATGCGGCGGCCGGTAAGCGCGCCGAAGATGATCTTGTACAGGACATAGAACGCGCGGAACCGGAGCGTCTCGACGCGGCTCTTGCGTTCGGCCACGGCGACATCGAACTGCGACGACTGCAACGCATCGAGCAGGGCGTGGATGGTTGCCGGACGGTCCTCGCCATCGGAATCCATGACCACGATGCGGTCGGCGTTGGGCAGTTCGTCGGCCACGAAACCCAGGCCCACGGCAATGGCGCGCTGGTGGCCGATGTTGCGGCGCAGGCGGATGACCACGCCGGACAGGCCGGCGCGCCTGAGGCTGTCGGGATCGAGCGGTTCGCGCACCGAGCCGTCGTCCACGGCAACCACGAAGGCCGACGCGCCGAAATTGTTGGCCAGCTCGACGAACAACTGGCTGGAGGCTTCCCGGTCTTCATAAACGGGCGTGACGATGACCAGCGGGAGGGTTTGCATCAACAGCACTTCCTGAAATCCATCGGGCTAGGATGCCATGAATTGGTACACTGCCGCGACCCGGACAGGCAGCGATTCCATGACAGAAATCCCTCGTACCAACGCACGCTTCCACTGGCTCGGAACGTTGCTGCTGGTCCTGGCGCCAGCCCTGGTGCTGGTACTGCTGCGCGGCGTCGACGCCAACTGGGACTTGCGCAATTACCACCTGTACAACCCGCACGCGTGGTTCACGGGGCGCATGCTGACCGATATCGCGCCTGCCCAATTGCAGACCTGGCACAACCCCATGCTGGATGTGCCCTTGTACCTGTTGGCGACATCCGGGCTGGACTCGCGCTGGACCAGCGTCTGGCTGACGCTGCCCTTCGCCTTTGCGTTCTGGATGCTGCTGCGCCTGCAGGCGGTACTCAGCCCGGTGCCGCCCACGTTGACCAGCAAGACCGTACTGGCGTTGTTGGCGCTAACGGGCGCCGCCACCTATTCGACCATCGGCAACAGCATGAACGATGGCTTCGTTGCTGCCGCCATCCTGGGCAGCCTGGTACTGGTGCTTACGCCCGACCATCCAAGCCATCGCCGCTGGCTGCTGGCCGGGCTGATCGCCGGCGCGATGATGGGATTGAAGCTGACGGCCAGCGCCTATTGCCTTGCGCTGGCCTGCACCGCGCTGGTGGCAGGACCGTGGAAGAACAGGCTGGTGCGGATCGTGGCGCTTGGCGCCGGCGGCCTGCTGGGCTTCATTGCCAGTTACGGATACTGGGCCTGGACGCTGTTCAAGATGTTCGGCAATCCCTTCTTTCCCTACTACAACAACTTCTTCAAGTCGCCTGCGCTTGGCTTGCTCGACTATGCCGATGACCGCTTTCGCGCCAACGGCATTGGCGATGCGTTGCTTGTCCCTTTCGAACTCCTGCAAAAATCAGTCACGCATTCCGAGTTGTACCTGAAGGACCCTCGCCTGCTGATCGGCCTGGTGGGCTTCATTGCCTTGCTGCTGCTGGTGCGCCGACGCAATGCCTTGCCTGTCGCGCGCCAGCGCGCGGCCATGGTCGCCGTATTCTTCGTATCTGCGTTCTTTATCTGGGCGCTGCAGTACGGAATCTATCGCTACGCGGCGACCTTGGAACTGCTGGGCAGCCTGGCGCTGGTGTTGCTGCTGTCTTTCCTGCCGCGTGGGCGAAGCGTGGCGCTGGTGGCCGCCGCATTGCTGGTGACCGCGGCTACCACGCGACCCAACTGGGGACACGTGCGATACAAGTCGCCGATGTTCGGCATACAAGCCGCACCGGTCGAGAAAGATGCAATGGTATTGCTCGCGACCGATGATCCGATCGCATTCCTGGCGCTGGGAATGCCGCCCAGCGTGCCGATGGTGGCAGTGTCCAACAGCATCCTGAGGCCGACGGACTGTCCGCAGATGCAGTTGCGTGCAAAGCGCGCCATCGAGGGACACCGCGGCACGTTCTGGTTGCTCAGCCAGGATGGGGCTGCAGCCGCGAAGGGCGAAGCGGTCCTGCGCGACTACTACGGAATGCAACGGGCCGGGCAGTGCTGGGATTATCCCAGCTCGCTGCTTACGGCCCGCCTGTGCCCACAAAAACGAGTGGCAGCCATCAAGGCCTGCCCCGGATCTTAGGGCGTTTCGCAGGGAAGGCTGGGCAGCTTGGTACGGGCGAGTTCGTTGGAAGTCGCCTTGTCGCGCAGGACGAATTCGGTGCCGCCGCGAGCCCAGGGGCCGGTTTCTTTCTGATTGACGACGCCGGTCGCCGCAAACAGGATTTCTTCGCCGGTCGGGTTGGCGATGCTCACTTCAACCGTGCTCACGCCCGGGAAACCTGCGGCGTTCCAGTGGACCATCGCCACTTCACCCTTGGCGCACTCGCTCAACGCTTCAGGCTCGAACCAGATGGGCGAATCCTTGGTGATGACGACCGGAGCTGCGACGGGTGCGGGCGCGGGAATTTCCGGCGTGGCAACGGTCGCTGCCTCGCTGCTTGCGGGATCGGCCGGGCTGGTGCAGCCGGACGCGAGGAGCGTGCTGGTCGCGATGAAGATCGCGCCGATGATGTTCCGGTTGTTCATGGGTGTCCTTGGAGTCACGTCTGGTAAGTAGAGGGAATTCGAAGTGGAGGGTGGATCAGGCACGCGCCAGGATCGGCACGGACCACGGATGTAACCAGGCAATTCCGCGCTCGGGCACGTCGTCATTGGCAACGTCGACCTGCGCAAAGC
>JAPLSI010000195.1 GCA_026398715.1 Gammaproteobacteria bacterium | reverse complement strand
AGAGAGTGGAGGTAGTTAAATAACCAATAAAATCCTTGCAAAGTAATGGTTATCTCTGTGCCATGGATGGTTTTGCTTAGGGCAATGCCACGAAGCTCGAGGGCGTTGCGGTCTCGATTGCTGAGTGTTGTCATGGCGAGGCTTCCGTTGTTTGAGAGGCATTTCAATTTTTCCATTAGTGCCTCACACCCTTTCCAACCACCCATACTTGTCCGCAGTCTTGCCATTGAACAACCCGAAGAACAGTTCCTGCAGACGCCGCGTCACCGGACCCGGTTTGCCGGCGCCGACCTGGCGGCCGTCGACTGAGCGGATCGGGGTGATTTCGGCGGCGGTGCCGCACATGAACAATTCGTCGCAGAGGTAGAGATATTCGCGCGGCAGGTCGCGCTCGAACACTTCGATGCCGGCGTCGCGGGCGAGGGTGATGATGGTGTTGCGGGTCAGGCCGTTGAGCAGCGCGGCGCTGACCGGAGTGGTGTGCAGCGCGCCGTCGAACACGAGGAACAGGTTCTCGCCGGCGCCTTCGCTGAGCAGGCCGGTGGAGGCCAGTGCGATGCCTTCGCCGAAGCCGAGGCGGCGCGCTTCGCGTGCGACCAGCTGGCCGGACAGATAATTGCCGCCGGCCTTGGCGCCCGCAGGCAGGGTGTTGGGCGCGAAGCGCTGCCAGCTGGACACGCAGGCGTCGATGCCTTCGTCCAGCACTTCCGCGCCGAGGTATTGGCCCATTTTCCAGGTGGCCACCGCCATGTCGGTGGGCGTGTCGGCCGATAGGCCGAAACCGCCGAGGCCGCGGTAGGCGACCGGGCGCAGGTAGTCGGTGGTGAAGCCGTTGGCCTTGATCACGTCGCGGCAGGCGGCGTTGATCTCATCGAGGCCGTAGGGCATGGCCATGTCGTAGATTTTGGCCGAGGCGTACAGGCGCTTGTTGTGGTCGGTGAGGCGGAAGATCGCCGGGCCGCTGGGGTGTCGTAGCAGCGGATGCCTTCGAACACCGACGATCCGTAATGGACCACATGCGACATGACGTGGGTGGTGGCCTCGGCCCAGGGCTTGATCTTGCCGTTGTGCCAGATCCATTCGGGGTAACGCTGGGTCATGTCGATGTCCGCAGGGGGAAACCATGCATTTTAGGCGATGGTTGGCGGTCGCCGACAGTGCGGCCATGGCTGGAAGCTCGGGGAAGCCGGTCCGGCTGCCTGTCGACATAAAAAAGACGGGGCCATGCGGCCCCGTCCGGTGCTGCGGTTGGCGCTGGCGATCAGCGGAACGCGGCGATGGTGGCCTTGGTGTTGTTCAACACGCGCTGGTTGTGATGCGTACCGGTGGTGCCCATCGCCTGGCCGCCGTAGGTCTTGGCCGGGTTGGACCAGTAGTTGATGCGCGGGCAGCCCGACGTGCAGTTGTGGCCATGATCGTGCGCCATGCGCTGGTGGGCGAGCGATAGCCGTGGCCGTAGGCATAGGGCGAGGTGCTCGGATCGGCGGCGGGATCGTGACGTGCCGACTGCAGGTGGCCGACCTCGTGACCGAACGAGTAATAGCCGGTGGCGCAGCCGTAGTGGGTGACGGCGAACGCGGTGGCGGCGGTGGAGCCGATGCCCGACGCCAGGCCGCAGGACGAGCTGTTGTTGATCAGCAGCATCATCACGTCGGCCGCGACCGTGTTGCGGGTGGCGTGGTAGGTGTCCATATAGCCGTCGGTAGTGCCGCGGAAACGCGACAGGTCGGTACTGAAGCTGCCGGACTGGACATAGCTGGTGGTGTACTGGCCGGCGAGCTGCATCGTGATTTCGACGCCGCTGTTCGTGTAGCCCTGATTGGTTTCGGCGACGGCCAGATTGACCAGACCGGCGATATCGCCGCTGGCGTTCACCGCCGACTGCGTGGACACCACCATGATGCGGATGACGCTGATCGCTTTGGTGGGGACGCCGGATGCCCGGCCTGCTTTCGTCATGTCGATGCGCGGCAGGAAGTTGTAGGCGGCCGGGTGATCGGCCGGCATTTTCGCTTCATCGATACGGGCGATGGCATGGCCGCCGGAACGCAGCGGGCGCAGCGAGTACAACTGGCCTTTGGCGCGGATGGTGCCGGTGAGTTTGTTGCCGTTGCGCACGATCATCACCGAGTTGTTCGGGTCGTCGGCGATTTCGCCGCTGGCCTTGCCCATCAGCGCATCGATCAGGCCGAAGTCCTTGCCGAGATTGCCGTACCACACCTGGGTGCCATCGGGATTGCGTTTGCTGTAGCGCATGTAGGCGGTACCGGTGTCGCCCAGCCCAAGTTGCAGCGTGTCGCTGTCGGCGCTGATCTGGCTGGCATCGGCCTGCACCAGCTGCAGCGATTCGGTGGCGCGGTTTTCGGCCAGGGCGCGGTAGCTGGCGTCGGCGCTGATGCCGGCCGGCGCGGCCTTCATGGTGGAGAACAGCGGCTGCCTGGCCGCTTGGCTGGCGAACGCGGCGAAACCCACTGCCGCCACCGTACCGATGGCGAAGAACAAGATGGAACGCTTCATACGATTAACTCTCCCTGGTCCCGACATTGCGGCGTCCGAGCCGAAGGATGCAATCTCGGGACGATCATGGTTTTCGAGGGTGGCCCGGACACCTTGCCCGTCGATATGGTTCACGTCAGCCGGCGCGCTGCGCAAGCTGCAATGCAGCATGCAGGGGGCAAGTCGCGACGGGCGTCACGCAACGCACGGGTATACGCGGCAGCGCCGGCTTCAGAAGGTGATCCACCAGCAGTCCAGATGTTTCTGCAAACCGAGCACCGTCTGCGACGGAGTGTTGCTCTTGCCGATGGTCTGCTGCAGCCGCAGTCCTACGGGTGCGCGGCGCACCGCCGGACGCGCGGCCTGCACTTCGCCGCCGGCGGTTTCGACGTTCTCCAGGGCTGGCGAGGCAGCGGCCAGCGGGGGCGTTACGGGAGCTTCGGCAAGCACAGGCGCACTCGCGCCGCGCAGGGCCACGATATCGATCAGCGGCCGGTCCACGACCGTCTGCAGGCGGTCGAGAATGCGCTCGCCGCTTTCCGCGTTCAGGCCGACCCAGTGATACACCGAGCCGAGGCGGTTCACGTCACGGGCGTCGATCGCGGCGGTGATCTCATAGATCAGTTCCTGCACGCTGCGTGCGCAGCCGCCGCGACGCTGGCGGTACGCCGCGCCGGCAGTGCCCCGCGGCAGGCGGTCTCTGGCGCCGATGCTGGCGCAGGCGCGGTCGGTATAAATAGTGTTGCCGCTGGCGCCGGTACAGCGGTTCAGTTGCTCCTGCGCATGTGCGCTGGCCGGCCACAGCCAGCAGGCCGCGAACAGCGACAACAGATACAGCAGGGGGCGACCGGGGACAGACATCGCCGCGAGGCTAGCACCGGGCGCATGAACCACGCTGCGACGCCGCGGGCGATCTCAGCCCGGCGCAAGCCAGGTGAACGGCGACCATGGCAGGTTGCGTGCGATCCAGTAGGCCGGTAGCAGCACCAGCCATAGCCTGGGCTCGCCCATCACGCGCATCAGCGGCGCGAACGCGCGTGGCCGCCAGCCCCAATACCAGCCCAACAGGATCGG
>JAPLSI010000016.1 GCA_026398715.1 Gammaproteobacteria bacterium | reverse complement strand
TGGTTGGATGCTGAAGCAGGACGGGTCGCGCAAGCGGCCCGTTTTGCTTGGGGCGATCACTGCCTGCGCTATCCTGCCGATGGTCCCCTGCCGGTGTTTCGATGCTAAGTAGCCCCATCATCCTGGTCGCCGCACTGCTCTGGTTGGGCCTGTTGTTCGGCGCTGCCATCTGGGCCGAACGCCGGCCGCGCCTGATGGGCCCGTACTGGCCCTACGTCTACAGCCTGTCGCTGGCGGTTTACTGCACGTCGTGGACCTTCTACGGCACGGTGACGCAGGCGCAACGATCGGGCTGGCCGATTCCGCCGACCTTCATCGGCACGATCCTGTTGTACGCCTTCGGTTTCAGTTTCCTGCAGCGACTGCACCGCATCGCGCGCGAACAGAATTCCACCTCGCTGGCCGACCTGGTCGCGACGCGCCTGGGCAAGAGCTCGCCGCTGGCGGCGGTCATCACCTTCGTCGCCGTGCTTGGCATCCTTCCCTACATTGCGTTGCAGCTGAAGGCCGTGACGATGAGTTACG
Organism: Gammaproteobacteria bacterium; assembly: GCA_026398715.1. The sequence continues at coordinate 4,598 of JAPLSI010000016.1, read as the reverse complement.
GCCTGTTGACCAACACCAATCCCGCCGCGCCTTCGCCGTGGCAGGACAGCGCGTTGTACGTGGCCCTGGCGATGGCGCTGTTCGCTATGTTGTTCGGCACGCGCCGCGCGTCGCTGGCCGAACACAACCGCGGCCTGGTGATGGCGATGGCGGTCGAATCGCTGCTGAAGCTTGGCGCGATGCTGGCGCTGGGCGCGTTCGTCTGGTTTGGTCCCGAATTGCCAGCATCCACCGTGCCCGCCGCCGTCGATGGCACGAGCGGATTCCCCACCCTGATCCTGCTCGGCGCGCTGGCGATGCTGACCTTGCCGCACCAGTTCCACGTGGGCGTGGTGGAGTGCCGCGAGGAAAGCCACCTGCGCACGGCGCGCTGGATGTTTCCGTTGTACATGTTGCTGATCGCCTTGCCGATCCTGCCGCTGGCCCATGCCGGCGATGCCTTGCTGGCGCCACTGGGCGTTCCGTCCGACCTCTACGTGCTGGCCTTGCCTTTGTCGCAAGGCAACCAGGGCCTGGCACTGGTTGCTTTCCTCGGCGGCCTGAGCGCGGCCACCGGCATGGTGATCCTGGCGACGCTCGCGCTCAGCGTGATGATCGGCAACCACTGGTTGACACCCTTGCTGGTGCGCGGCCCATGGGCGGCATCCGCGCAAGGTGGTGAAGGTGGCGACCTGCGCGGCGCAGTGTTGATGCAGCGACGTGTGGGCATCCTGGCCGTGGTCCTGCTGGCCTGGGGCTATAGCCGCGCCATCGCCGGCAACGATGCGCTGGCCGATATCGGCGCCTTGTCGTTCTCGGGATTGGCGACCCTGGCGCCTGCGGTCGCATTCGCCGTCTGGCGTCCGAACACGCCGCCGCGCTCGGTCATCCTGGGCTTGTGCGTGGCCGTGATCGTCTGGACCTGGGCGCTGCTGGTGCCTGCGCTGGCCGAAGGCTTCGGCCTTGCAGGTCCGTGGTTGCGCGAGGGACCGCCCGGCCTGTCGTGGATCGCGCCGGATCGATTGCTGGGCCTGGAAGACTGGAGCCGCCTGGCGCGCGCGGTCACGCTGAGCCTGATCGCGGGCACGCTGGTGACGTGGATCGATGCGTCAAGACGCGGTGCCGCACCTGCGGTCGCGACCCTCACCGGATTGACGCGCGAGCGCCTGCAGGAAATTGCAGCGCGCTTCCTGCCCGAGGACCGCGTGCGCACCATGCTCGCCGAATCGGGCGATGCGACTGCGGTGCCGGCGGCGGTCGAGCAGGGCATCGAACGCGAACTGGCCGCCGTGCTCGGCGCGGCCTCTGCGCGCCTTTTGCTGGACGCCGCGCGCCGCGAGCAAGGCCGCGACCTGGACACCGTGGCCACGATCGTCGGTGAAGCGTCGCAAGCCCTGCGCTTCAACCAGCGCGTGCTGGAAGCGGCGCTGGAGAACATGAGCCAGGGCATCAGCGTGGTCGATTCCGACCTGCGCCTGGTCGCGTGGAACCGGCGCTATGCCGAGTTGTTCGACTATCCCGACTCGCTGTTGCAGGTGGGCGTGCCGGTCGCCGAATTGCTGACGCACAACCTCGCCTCGAATCGCGCCGAAGCTCGCCGCATTGCGACAGAGGTGGACAAACGCATCGCGCACATGCGCGCGGGCACGCCGTACGTCGCCGAGCGCCGCTTTGGTGAAAGCGTGGTCGAGATCCGCGGCAACCCGATGCCCGGCGGCGGATTCGTCGCGACCTTCACCGATGTCACGGCCTTTCGTCGCACCGAATCGGAGCTCAAGGGCATTGCCGAAACACTGGAACAGCGCGTGGTCGCGCGCACCGCCGAACTGGAAGGCGCCAAGGGCGAGGCCGAGCGCGCCAATCGCGCCAAGACGCGATTCCTCGCGGCGGTAAGCCACGACCTGGCGCAACCGCTGAACGCGGCGCACCTGTTCACCCACGCGCTGAGCCAGCAGCTCGAGCATCCGCAATATCGCGAGGCCGTGGTCAACATCGACGGCGCGCTGGGCTCGGCGGAAAGCCTGCTGGCGGGGCTGCTGGACATTTCCCGGCTGGATGCGGGCGGCATGGCCGCCAACGTGCGCGCCTTCTGCATCGACGACGTGCTGCAGAACCTGGCCACCGAATTCGGCGTGCTGGCGCGGCAGAAGAACCTGCAACTGGACTACGTGCCGTCACGGGCGTGGGTGCGCAGCGACCCGCAGTTGCTGCGACGGGTGCTGCAGAACTTCCTGGCCAATGCGGTGCGATACACGAGTTCGGGTCGAATCGTGCTTGGTTGCCGTCGCCAGGGGCAGATGCTGTCGGTGGAAGTGTGGGACACCGGTCCGGGCATCGCCGAAGCCGACCAGCAACTGATCTTCGAGGAATTCCGCCGCCTTGATCGCGGCGGCCAGGGCCTGGGTCTTGGCCTGGCCATCGCCGAGCGAATCAATCGCCTGCTACGGCATCGCATTTACCTGCGCTCCGCGATGGGTCAAGGATCGATGTTCGGCATCCAGTTGCCGATGACGACGGCGCGCAAGCAACCCACGCGTTCGCCCACGCGCGCCTCGCCGCCGGCGGCCCAGGGCTGCGTGCTGGTGGTGGACAACGATGTGGAAGTGTTGCGCGCGATGCAGGCGCTGCTGGCCGGCTGGCAATGCGAAGTGCTGGCCGCGCGCGATGTCGCCGAGGCCGAACGCTGCGTGGCGGAGCGATTGCCCGACATGCTGCTGCTCGACTATCACCTGGACGGCGGTCGCACCGGCCTGCAATTGCGCGAACAACTTTCTTCGCTGATGCCCGAACGCCCCTGCGTCATCATCACCGCCGACCATGGCGAGGACGTGCGTCGGGAAGTATTGCTGGCCGGCTGCCAGCTGCTTTACAAGCCGCTGAAGCCGCTTGCATTGAAGTCGGTGATGGCGCGTTTCCTGGCGGCGCGCGCGAACGCCTGACTGGACGCTTGCGCGATTGGCGAGTCGTCCAGGCTATTCCGACAAGCCATCCACCGCGGAACGACTGGGGTCCGACAATTCCAGCGAACGCAGCAACACGCCGGCCTGGGTGCGGTTGCTGACGCCGAGCCGTTCGAAGATGGCGCTCATGTGCGCCTTCACCGTGCGTTCCTGGATGCCGAGTTCGTCGGCAATCTGCTTGTTCAACCGGCCGTCGGCAACGCGCGTCAGTACTTTGAATTGTTGCGGGCTCAGTGCGGCCAGCTTGGCGGCGACGTCGCGGTCCTGCGGCGTGGCGGGCATTGCGACGACGGCATCACGCAGCGTGGGCGGCAGCCATTCCTCGCAGTCGAGTACGGCGCGCAGCCCCGCCTGCAGCGCCTGCAGGTCGGCACGCTTGGTGAGGTAGCCGGTGGCGCCATAGGCCAGCGCGCGCCGGATCGTCACCGGATCGTCGTGCGCGGAAATCATCACCACGGCAACGCCCGGATGTTCGGCGCGCAGCGAGGCCAGTCCGACCAGGCCGTGGCTGCCCGGCATGTGCAGGTCGAGCAGCACCAGGTCGGTGTCGGGATTGGCATTGAGTTCGGCCAACGCGGCCTGCAGGTCGTCGGCTTCGCTGATCAACACGTCGGGCAGGATCCCGCGCACGGCCTGGGTCAGTGCCAGTCGATACAGAGGGTGGTCATCGGCGATCAGCAGGCGGGTCATGCGGGAAGTCTAGTGGCTATTGCGCTGTCCAGCCGCCGTCCACCGGAATCGCGGCGCCGGTCAGGTTGTGCGCGGCGGGTCGGCAAAGCCACACGACCAGTTCTGCAATCTCGTCGGGCAGCGACATGCGTCTGCTCGGTTGTTTTTCTGCCAGCAGCGCGCGCACGCCGTCGTCGCGGCTGCCGCCGACGGCTGCTTGCCGCGCTTCGACCTGCGGTTCGATCATGGGTGTTTCGACCCAGCCGGGGCAGACGCAGTTGACGGTGACGCCGCCGCTGGCGCGCGAGCCCTGGCTGGCATATTCCAACGCCGCGCCCTTGCTCAGGCCGACCAGGCCGAACTTGCTTGCCACGTACGGCGTTTTGTTCACCGATGCGATCAGGCCGTGCACGGACGCGATGTTGATCACGCGGCCGAAGCCGCTGGCCGCCATGGCCGGCAGCGCGAGCCGCATGGTGTGGAAAGCGGCGCTGAGATTGATCGCCAGCACCGCGTCCCAGGTGGCGGCCGGCATGTGTTCGAGCGGCGCGGCGTGCTGGATGCCCGCGCAGTTGACCAGGATGTCGGGCCGGCTCCATTGCGCGCACGACGACATCATCGCCTCGATGGCGGAAGCGTCGCGCAGGTCGGCGGGGAAATGCCTCGATCCGTTGGCGCCGGCGGCATCGATGCTTGCCAGCGCCTCGCCGATTTGCTGGTCGTTGCCGAGACCGCTGATCGCGACGCGCGCGCCGGCGGCAGCCAGTGCCTGCGCGATGGCCAGGCCGATGCCGGAGGTGGCGCCGGTGACCAGCGCCATGCGGTCGCCAAGGAAGCGGTCTTGCATCGGGTTCTCGCGAAAGTGAAAGGGGCGGGATTGAGCAGCCAAGGTAACAGGCGACGGGCGGGGCCGGACTCGTACAAAGGTACGATGCGGCGGCCCCGTGCGATTGCTAAGGTGCGGCCATGACCACGAACCGTCTTGCCCCC
>JAPLSI010000263.1 GCA_026398715.1 Gammaproteobacteria bacterium | reverse complement strand
TCGGTGAGGATCGGCTTGTTCCATCCCGTGAAGCGATGCAGGCCTTCGTGCGCGGCGATCACGTCAAGGCCCGGCCGCAGGTACAGGTGGAACGTATTGCCGAGGATGATTTCCGCGCCGATCGCCTCCAGGTCCACCGGCTTCATCGCCTTCACCGACCCGTAGGTGCCCACGGGCATGAAAGCCGGCGTCTCGATGCTGCCACGCGGAAAAACCAGCCGCCCGCGCCGTGCCGCGCCGTCCTGGCCCAGGCGATGGAATTGCATGCGGCTCATGCCGTGTCCTTCTGGTGGGGCTGCGGATACAGCAGCATGGCGTCGCCGTAGGAAAAGAAACGATATTGCTCACGCACCGCGTGCGCATAGGCGTCCAGGATGCGCTCGCGGCCGGTGAAGGCCGACACCAGCATCAGCAGCGTGCTTTGCGGCAAGTGGAAGTTGGTCAGCAGCATGTCCACGGAACGGATGTGGTAACCGGGATAGATGAAGATCTGCGTCTCGCCCTCGAACGGGGCCAGCACGCCATCGGCCATCGCCGTCTCCAGCGATCGCACCACGGTCGTGCCGACGGCGATCACGCGGCCGCCGGCGGCGCGTACGCGCGCCACCTGGGCGCATAGCGCCGCATCCACCTTCAGCCATTCGCGATGCATCACGTGTTCGGCCAGCAACTCGCCGCGCATCGGCTGGAAGGTGCCGGCGCCGACGTGCAAGGTCACCTCGCCGAACTCCACGCCTTTTTCACGCAATGCAAGCAACAGCTTCTCGTCGAAATGCAGGCCGGCGGTCGGTGCGGCAACCGCGCCGCTGTTGCGCGCGAACACGGTCTGGTAACGCTCGTCGTCGCTGATGTCGGCGTCGCGTTCGATGTAGGGCGGCAAGGGCATGCGGCCCGCGCGCTTGAGGATCACTTCCAGCGGCTGGTCGGTATCGAAGCGCAACGAATAGAAAGCATCGTCGCGGCCCAGCACCGTCACCTGCGTGCCCTCGTCGAGCTTGATCGTGGATTTCGCCTTGGGCGGCTTGCTGGCGCGGATCTGCGCGCGCGCCTCATGGCTGCCCGTGATGCGCTCGAGCAGTATCTCGACGCGGCCACCGCTTTGCTTGGTGCCGAACATCCGCGCAGGAATGACCCGCGTATCGTTGAACACCAACAGGTCGCCGCTGCGCAGGTACTGCGGCAGGTCGCGGATGCCGCGATCTTCGAAACCAGCGGGCGCCGGCGGCACGACCAGCAGTCGGCTGGCAGAACGTTCGGCCAGCGGCGCCTGGGCGATCAGCCCGGGCGGCAATTCAAAATGGAAGTCTGATTTTTTCATGGCGGCCCGGCACTGGGGGCGCATTGTACCGACAATGCCCATTTTTCGCGGGTTTTAGGGGGTTATAAGCCCCTTATTCGCATGGTAAACTGCGCACCACAGCTTATTTCAGCCTCAAAGCCATGCGCGGGCCCGCCCTGCGCATTTTGCATTTCGCATTTGCGTCAAATCTTGAGTCACAGGAGACCGCCATGAAAACCACCGACCTGCTCGCCCCGCTGCGCAATTGCGCTGGCACCGTCCGCACCCGCGGCCTGGACGACGACACGGTGAACCGACTGTCGGAACGCTTCCCGGACCTCGGCGCCGCCGTACGCGCCGCTGCCGAACAGTTCGAGGCCATCAAGGCCGAATTCGGCGAACTGGTCAATGCCGATGAACAAGCGCAGATCGAAGCCGTGCAGGAAGGCTTCATCAATTTCTATGCAGACGATGCGGTCAACCCGTACGTCGCCATCGCCGCGCGCGGCCCGTGGGTCGTTACGCTGAAGGGCGCCGTGCTGCACGATTCCGGCGGCTACGGCATGCTCGGCTTCGGCCACACGCCCGCGCAGATCCTGGAAGTGATGGCGCAGCCGAAAGTGATGGCCAACGTGATGTCGCCCAGCCTGTCGCAGTTGCGCGTTACCCGCGCATTGCGCGCTGAAATCGGCCACACCCGTGGCGCCTGCCCGTATCCGAAATTCCTCTGCCTCAACTCCGGCTCCGAATCCGTGTCGCTCGCCGGCCGCATCGCCGACGTCAACGCCAAGATCCACACCGATGCGGGCGGCCCGCATGCCGGCCGCACCATCAAGCGCCTTGCCGTGAAAGGCGCCTTCCACGGCCGCACCGAGCGCCCGGCGCTTTTTTCCGACTCCAGCCGCAAGGCCTACGTGCAGTACCTGGCCAGCTTCCGCAATGAAACCAGCCTCATTACGGTCGAGCCCTATTCCATCGAACAACTCAAGCAGGCGTTCGCCGATGCCGACGCCAATGGCTGGTTCATCGAGGCGATGTTCCTGGAACCGGTGATGGGCGAAGGCGACCCGGGTCGCGCCGTGCCGCCGGCGTTCTACGCCGCCGCACGCGAACTGACCAAGGCGCATGGCTGCTTGCTGCTGGTCGATTCCATCCAGGCCGGCCTGCGCGCGCATGGCGTGCTTTCCATCATTGATTACCCGGGCTTCGAGGGCGTGGAAGCGCCGGACATGGAAACCTATTCCAAGGCCATCAACGGCGGCCAGTACCCGCTGTCCGTGCTGGCCGTGAACGATCGCGCCGCTGCCCTGTATCGCAAGGGCGTCTATGGCAACACGATGACCGCGAACCCGCGCGCGCTCGACATCGCGTCGGTCGTCCTGGGCTCGCTCACCACCGAACTTCGCAACAACATCCGCGGCAAGGGCCGTGAATTCCTCGACAAGCTCAACAAGTTGAAGGAAGAGACCGGCGGCCTGATCACCAAGGTGCAGGGCACCGGCCTGTTGTTCTCCTGCGAACTCGACCCAAGCTTCAAGTGCTTCGGCGCCGGCTCCACCGAGGAGTTCATGCGCGAGCGCGGCATGGGCGTGATCCACGGCGGCACCAATTCACTGCGCTTCACGCCGCACTTCGCGATCACCAGCGAAGAAGTGGACCTGATCATCGCGCACGTGAAGCACGCGCTGCTCAATGGCCCGCGCAAGTCGCAAGCCGAAGCGGCGTGATCACCCCAGCCCGGGCCGCATGAGCGCACCGGGCAAGCAGCTGCAATCATGAAATTGCCGCGCAGCATCTGGGCGCTGGGCATCGTGTCGCTGTGCATGGACATGTCGTCCGAAATGATCCACGCGCTGCTGCCGATCTTTCTGGTCGGCACGCTGGGCGTCAGCGCACTCGCGCTCGGCGTCATCGAGGGCATTGCCGAGGCCACCGCCTCCATCTCGAAGATCTTCTCCGGCGTGCTGTCCGATCGCTGGGGCAAGCGCAAGCCGCTGATCGTGCTGGGCTATGGCATGGCGGCGCTGACCAAGCCGCTGTTCCCGCTCGCCGATTCGGCGCTGACGGTATTCACCGCACGTTTCCTCGACCGCATCGGCAAGGGCATACGCGGCGCGCCACGCGATGCGCTGGTCGCCGACGTCACCGCTGCCGGCCAGCGCGGCGCGGCCTACGGCCTGCGCCAGTCCATGGACACGGTTGGCGCCTTCGCCGGGCCGCTCATCGCCATCGGGCTGATGGCGGGCCTTGCCTTCGATATTCGCGCCGTATTCTGGGTCGCCTGCATTCCGGCCCTGTTCGCCGTGGCGGTGTTGATCTTCGGCGTGAAGGAACCGCCGAACGTGCCGAAGCTTTCCGACGCACGCAGCCCCCTTGCCGGCTTCCGCGCCAGCGATTACCCGAAGGCCTTCTGGGCGCTGGTCGGCCTGGTGCTGATGTTCACGCTGATGCGCTTCTCGGAAGCATTCCTGGTCTTGCGCGCGCAGGATGCCGGCCTGTCCAGCGCCTGGATCCCCCTGACCCTCGTGGTGATGAGCGCCACCTACCTGCTCACCGCCTACCCCGCCGGCAAACTGTCCGATTACATGTCGCGATACACCCTGCTCGCCGTGGGCTGCGTCGTGATGCTGGCCGCAGACCTGCTGCTGGCCTTCTCCACCAGCCTGCCCGGGGTGATGGCGGGCATCGCGCTATGGGGCGTGCACATGGGCCTGACCGAAGGCCTGATCGCCGCACTGGTTGCGGACCACGCGCCGGAGAAACTGCGCGGCAGCGCCTTCGGCGTGATCAACCTCGCCCGTGGCGTGATGGCCTTGCTGGCAAGCGTGTTGGCCGGCGGCCTGTGGACCTGGTCGGGCCCCACCGCAACCTTCGCCACCGGCGCCGGTCTTGCGGTTATCACCGCGTTGGCGGCGCTTTCACTGCGTCCGCGGCGCTACACTTGATCCATGAGCCTGCGCACCCGACTCGCCGAATTCGGCTTCGAATCCAACGACGATTACGACCACGCCCTGCGTTGCCTGTTCGGGCAGCAACTGACCCACCTGCGTGTGCTGCACGTGGACGGCACTGCCGGCCGACGCAAGACTGCTTTCGCGCAGGCGCTGGGCAGGGCGATGGATTATCCGCATGTGCTCTACCACGACTTCAGCGCCAGCGAGCCGCCACCCAGCGCCCATCCCATCGTGCTCGAAGATGGTAGCCTGGGCGTGCCCGAAGCCGCGCCATCCGCGTTCGAGCGGGTGATGACCGAAGCCTGCGCCTATTCCGAAGCAAGCCAGACCCTGCTGATCCTCGACCAGTTGCAGGCCGCGCATTTTGCCGACCAGGCGCGCCTGTACAACTTCGTGATGAATCGCGAATGGACCAACAGCGCCGGTTCCGCCACCGCCAATGCGCGCAACCTGGTGCTGGTGCTGATATCCGAACAAGCGCTGTACCACCCGCTGGCCAAATGCAGTTACCGCATCTGGACCGACGCGCAGCGCGCCTTCCTCGACTACCGGCCGTCCGACTACGGCCTGGGCGCCGAAGCGCAAGGATTTTTCGCAGCCATCGCCACGGTCTGCGTCGCCTTGCCCGCCTCGCCAACGCCCAGTGAATTCGCCAACGTGATTTCAGACCTGCTGCATCACGCACGCAGCGAGGAACAGATCAGGCAAAGCCTGTTCGGTCGAATCGAAAACCTGGAACGGGCGCGCCTGTATGCGCCGGAACTCGCCCCGCCGTTGCGCGCATTGCTGGTGGAACTCGAACGCCTGCTTGGCGCCGACGAAGTCAGCCTGGGCGATTAGCCGACCACGTACTGGCTGAAGAAGCCCCAGATGGCGAACAAGGCCATCGCGGCCATCAGCGTCCAGGTAAACAACGAGCCCATGAAGCGGCCGCCCGATGTTCCGCTGCTGTGGCTCAGGCCCCAGGCATGCGCCAGGCGCGAGACCAGCAACACGCCGCCGAACCCGTGGATCAGGTCGTCGGAATAACCATTCAATTCCATGCCGCCCAGCAGGATCAGCGCCAGCGGCATGTTCTCGATGGCGTTGGCGTGCGCGCGTACGCGCTTGAGCAATTCGCGGTCGCCGCCGTCGCCAATGCCGATCTTGTGCCGGAACCGCCACAACGCGACGCGCACTGCCAGGAAGACGACAAGCAGCGTGCACAGTCCGGCATAGAGCAAAGTGATCATTTGGTTTTCCCCTGGGATGCCGCAGTTTAGCGGGGCGTCGGTCAGGCCGCCAGAGACAGGTCCCGGACCTGCGGCATTTCATCCGCCGTCGAGTAGCGTCCCTTCCCGTCCCGTTGCACGCCGGCCATGGCGCAGCCCATGTCGTGCGTGAAGAACAGGCGCACCCCGCGCGCCAGCTTGTCGGCCAGGAACTCGTTCTTCTCGTCTATCAGCATTTCCGGGAAGCGGTCGTAGCCCATCGTCACCGGCAGGTGCACCCAGGGCCGGCCCGGAATCAGGTCGGCGCAGAACACCACCCCGCCGCTGCCATGCACCCCGACGATTTCGGCCAGCATCAGGCCCGGCGTATGGCCGTCGCTGAAGTGGAAGCGCACGCTGGCGCCCAGCGCATTGCAGTGCTCGCCATCCACGATCTCGACGCGCCCGCTGGCTTCGAGCAGAGGCAGCAATTCGGGAATGAAACTGGCGCGGTCGCGCGGATGCGGATCCTTCGCGCGGTCCCAGCAGGCGGCACTGATGACGTAGGTCGCGTTGGGGAACAGCAGGCTCGGCGCCTCGCCTTCCTTCCAGGCCGACAGCAGGCCGCCGGCATGGTCGAAATGCAGGTGCGACAGCACGACGACATCGATGTCCTCGTGGCTGAAACCAATCTCGCGCAGGTTTTCCAGCAGCACGTGCGAGGCTTCCACCACGCCGAACCGCTCTCGCATCTTCGGCTCGAAAAACGCACCGATGCCGGTTTCGAACAAGACCCGCTTGCCATGCAGCCCATCGGCCAGCAAGGCGCGACAGGCCAGCGGAATGCGATTGCCCGCATCGGGTTGGATCCATTTTTCCCACATCGGGCGCGGCACGTTGCCGAACATGGCGCCGCCATCGAGCATCTGCGAATTGCCCACGACCGACCAGAGTTTCATTTCCCGGCCTCCACTTTCTTCAGCACCACGGTGGCCGAACCTGGCGGATTGCGCGGGTCCGCGCCGCCCCGAAGCGTGTTCGTGCTTCGGTCCCAATCCACGGCATGCAGATAGAAGGTCCACGGCTCGGCGCTGGGCGCCATCTTGTGGCCCATGGCTTCCAGGGCGGTGATGGTGGCCGGCGACAACGCGCCCGGCTCGAAGGAAATACTGTCCGGCAGGTACTGGTGATGGAAGCGCGGCATGGCCGCGATCTGTTCCGGGCTCATGCCCTGCTCGATGCCGAGCATGCCCAGCAAGGTCATCGTGATGATGCGGCTGCCGCCCTTCGCGCCAAGCACCGCGATCTTGTCGTTGCCGACCATGAAGCTGGGCGACATCGAGCTGAGCATGCGTCGGCCGGGCGCAACCGCGTTGGCATCGAAGCCGATCACGCCGTAGGCGTTGGGCGTGCCCGCCTGCAGCGCGAAGTCGTCCATCTCGTCGTTCAACAGGAAGCCGCCGCCGTCGACGACCATGCCCGAGCCATAGGCCAGGTTCACCGTCTGGGTGACGCCGGCCAGATTGCCCTCGGCATCGATGATGGAGAAGTGCGTGGTGTTCACGCCTTCATGCGGGGGATTGCTGCTCGGCAACATCGAACTGGGCGTGGCCTTGTCCGGCAGGATGGAAGCGCGCAGGCCTGAAGCGTAGTAGTCGCTGGTCAGGCGCTCGATCGGCATCTTCACGAAATCCGGATCGCCCAGGTACAGGCCGCGGTCGCGATAGGCGCGGCGCATCGCTTCGACGATCAGGTGCACGCGCTGCGCTTCTTCCAGCTTGGCCAGGTCCCAGCCTTCGAGCACCTGCAGGATTTCCGCCAGCACCACGCCGCCCGATGACGGCGGCGGTGCGGTCAC
>JAPLSI010000004.1:971-2961 GCA_026398715.1 Gammaproteobacteria bacterium | reverse complement strand
CAGGCCCTCGGCATCGAAGAACGCCGGCATCGCCTTCAGCTTCTCGGGCTGCTGGCCGATCTCGACCAGCGACAGCGTGGTCGGGGTGAGGAAGTCGGTGGTGGTCATCCACAGCGCATCGCTGTTGTCGGGGTCCACCGGGTTCACGCCGACCGTGCCCACCGCCGGCGCGCCCACCAACAGGCTCTGGCGCCAGCTGCCCTCGCCGATGGGCGTCATCACCCGCACCTTGCTCTTGACGTCGCTCAGCAGGTTCAGCACCAGATGGCGCTTGGTCCAGACGTATTCGGCAAGCGAGGTGTGTTCGTCGGGCAGGAACACCACGTCGAAATCGCGGTTGCCGGCCATGAACCGGTCGAAGTCGATCACCAACAGCGAGCCGGCCTCGTAAGTGCGCTCCTTCAGCTTCCACGGGTCGCGCAGCTCGACGGTCAGCCACTGGTTGTGCACCGCCTTCTTGGCCGAGTTCGGCAGGTCGATCTTGACCAGCTTGCCGTCCTTGCCGCGCAGATACAGCTCGTCGTTGTAGAACTCGATGGTGCGGCTGACGAAGTCGCGCTCGTAGCCCGGAGTGAGGTCGCGGTAGGCGGCGATGTACATGTCCTGCGGCTTGCCTTCGTACACCGGCTTGGCCGATTCGATCGGCGTGCCGCGCTTCCACTCCTTGACCACGCGCGGATAACCGGATTCGGTCATCGAGCCGGCGCCGAAATCCGTATAGACGTACACGGTGTCGCGGTCGAGCCACTGCAGGCCGCCCTTCGCTTCGGCGCGGAAGAAGCCGTCCTGCACCCAGGTCTTGCTGTCGAGATCGAACTCGCGGGTCACGTCGGCGTCGGAACCGCCGGGCGACAACGCAATGAGGCAACGGCTGTACTCGGGCTTGAGGCACTCGGCGCCGTGCCACACCCACTGTTTGCCCTCGGGCCGGTTCTCGGCGACGTTCAGCGCGTCGAGATCGATCACCGTTTCCCACTGCGGCTCGGGCTTTCGGTATTCGGCCAGCGTGGTGCGCCGCCACAGCCCACGCGGGTTCTGCTTGTCCTTCCAGAAGTTGTAGTAGTAGCCGCCGATCTTCTGCACGGCCGGGATGCGCGCGTCGGAATCGAGAATGGCGCGAAGGTCGGCTTCGAGCGTCTTGAACTCGGGCGTGCTGGCGATCTCGGCCTCGGCCTTGGCGTTGCGCTCGCGCACCCAGTCCAGCGCCTTCGCGTCTTCGACGCCTTCCAGCCAGAGGTAGGGGTCGGCGGCAGAATCGGCGGCTGTGGGCATGGTCGGCTTCGAGGCGGGGGCGGGGGTCGCGGCGATGACTTCGTTGGTCATCGAAACGCCGCCGAGCGCAAGCGCGACGGCGAGGGCAACATGCGAAAGCTTGGGCATGTGGGGGTCCGGAACATGGACGGCAGGGGCCGCCACGCTAGCACAGCCTGCCCCGGCCCCGCTCTGCCGAAAGTCCCGTTCGCTGCCGCCCCCCGCCCGCCCAGCGTTCAGGCTGCCCGCGGCAGCGCCTCGCGAACCCGTGAGACGCGCGCGGCGCCGATGGCATGTACCGTGGCCATCGGCATGACCCTTGCGCGATTGCTGCGACGCCGCAAGGTCCGCGCCACGGCCCAGGCGCTGAGCGGCAGCGCCAGCAGCCAGAACGGCAGCCAGCCGAAGACTTCGCTGACACCACGCGCCGCCGGCAGCGACAGCATCGCCACCAGCGCCAGCGCGACCGCGCCGAGCATGGCTTGTTCGAGAACAGAGGCGGACGGCAACTGACGCTGGGACATGGCGGCGCTCCGGTTGAGTGGCAGCCAGTGTCGGCAGGGTGCGTCTCAGAAGTTGCGACATGCAAACAAGGCACCGCGACCATGGCGACAGCTTGATGAGAGCAGCAGACAAGGCGGTACGATGGGCGGGTACGATGCGATACGGGCTGCATCGGCATCGCGAATCCACCGGAGACGACACCATGCTTCATGCTCTGCTCTTGGCCGCACAGCTC
>JAPLSI010000004.1:0-951 GCA_026398715.1 Gammaproteobacteria bacterium | reverse complement strand
TCGAAGCGCAAAGCAAGGCCCTCAGCGCCGCCATGGCCGCCTGCGGGCCGGCCAAGGACGTGTTCTCGCCGTTCACCATCGTGGCCCGCGTCGGCAACACCGGCGTCACCGAGTACACCTGGCGCAGCGACGATTCGCCCTTCGCGACATGCCTCGACCGGCAGCTCGCCACCGCTTTGCTGCCGGTGGCGGCGGGCAAGCCGTTCTATGCGTCCTACGAACTGAGCTTCGCACCCTGAAGCGTCGTCATCACCCTGCGCCCCGGAGACCTGTGCATGCCCTTCCGACCGTTCATTTCCGTTCTGATGTTGTCGATGCTGTTGGCCGCCTGCGGCAGCGACGAGGCCGTGCGTTACGAGGGCACGCTGGTCGTCGATGGTGTGGATTACAAGCGTGAAAACGAGGACGGCATCAAGTACGCGAAGGGTGTGCTGCTCGTGTTCGTGCGCGACGGGCTGGAAACTGGACTGCGGGCCGAGCTGTCGCGTTACAACCTGAGCGTGATCGAACGCAGATCGCGTGGAGTTTTGCTGGTAGCGGTTCCCGAAGGCTACGAGCTGCAATGGATGTCGGCGTTGTCGAAGCTGCCACAGGTGCAGACCACCGGCACCGAAGATCCGACCTATCGGGCACCGTGACGTCCCGGGGCGCATCGCGGCTTCCGGTGATCGCTACTTCTGGTAATTGCTGACCGCTAGCCGGGTACGATGTGTTGAGCGAAGCGGATTCGGAAAATCGCGCATTGGCTTACGATCAATAACCCGCCGCATCCAGCAAGGTAGGATGGGTTGAGCAAAGCGATACCCATCTATTTTCGTGCCAGCACGCCATATGAATTCATGACGAATTACCGCCGCAGCTGGACGCCAGGCAGCACTTTTTTCTTCACGGTCAACCTGTCCGATCGCCGCAACGATCTGTTGGTTGAACATGTCGACTTGCTGCGCGAAG
>JAPLSI010000024.1 GCA_026398715.1 Gammaproteobacteria bacterium | reverse complement strand
AGCCATCAACGTCCAGCACCACCAATTGGCTGTCGGCGATGGCGGTGACGTCGGCCGTCCGGGGCGTCTGCATCAGGAACGCCGCCTCGCCGAACATCTGGCCGGCGCCGAGCGTGGTAAGCACGCGACGCTGGCCGCGAGGCGATTCGGTCACCTCCACGGCGCCCTCGATGATCAGGTACATCTGCGTACCGGTATCGCCCTTGCGAAGGATCGTTTCCCCCGCCTTGACGTCGCGGTGGCCGGCGGACACGAACAGATGCTCCTTCTCATCGCCGTCCAGGTCGTCGAGCAAGGGAATGCTCGGGTCGTTCAGGCGCGCGGCGAAGCTGAGCAGGAATTGTTCCTTGCCCAGCACCCGCACGCTGGCGGGCCGGCTGTGCTCGGGGAACCGCGATTCGAACCAGTCTCCCAGCGTCACGTTGGGCGCATGCATCTGCACGTTTTCAAGCAACGGCGACTTCACCGTCTCGAAATAGGTCCAGTCGCCGGTGATCATCACCATCGGCACGCGAAAACCGGCATCGCCGTCATCGTTGCCTGCCTTGTAGCGACGGCAACCCATCACTTCGTACAGCGGCACCAGGTTGGCGGTGCAGCGCAGGAATATCAGCTCGCCGCCCTCGGCGCGAAAGCTGTCGTAGGCCGCTGCAAGCAATTTCGGGGCGACCAGGCTGGCGCGATGGTCGGCACGCACCACCAGTCGCGACAACACCGCCTGCTGTGATTCAGGAACCGGGAAGTCGGAGCACTCGAACAAGGCGCGCCAGCGGCTACCCGCCGGCAGGCGATCGATGCGCGTCATGCGCAGGCAGGCTACGGGCACGTCGCCATCAAAGGCGGCGTGCATCGTCGACAACTCGTCCTCGGGCTCGATCTGCATCGCCTGTGCGTCGTCGCAGCCTGCAGGGCGACGGCCCAGTTCGCGCACGTAGACCTCGTAACGCAGGCGGCCGATCGCGGCCAGTTCATCTGGACTTGTAGCGACGCGGATCTCGATGCTCATCGTTGGCCTTCACGGCTGGGCTTGCCGCATTCTCCACCAACAATGGGCAGGTCGCCTAGTCGGTAGCCTCGACGCCCTCCACCAGCCTGGGCCCGGCCGAAGGCGGGATGAACAATTCATCGCCCGGGCTGGGATGGCTGATGGTGCCGTTGTCCGGGTCGAGGTTCCTTGCGAATTCCTCGCCCAGGCGCATGGCTTCCTCCGATGCTTCGTGGCAATCCGGGTGCAGGCCCGGCGCCGCCTTCATCGCGATGATGCGGCCGTTGTTCACGCCATACCGTCGCACCAGGTAGAAGCCCGTCCACTGGCCGATCTCGTTGCTTGCGTACACGCTGCCGACGACGAAGTTGCCGACGATCTTCTGGCTCATTGCGCGCCTCCGCGCTTGTTGCCGAACTCCATGCGCTGGTTGTCGGACAAGGATCCCGCGTCGCCGGTGATGGCGGTCATCGCCAGATACAGGGCACTGCCTATGAAGCCACCCGGGCTGTCCCAGTATTCGGCGCTTTGCATGCGTACCTTCAACAGGCACAGGTCCGGATCGTCCTTACCCTTGGGATAGAACAGGCTCATGGCGGGCGACCACAGTTCATGCAGTTTCTTTCGGTCGTCGCGCACTTCGGCGATGCCGGCGACGCTGACATAGGTATTGTCCGACGGCGCGGCATAGGCGATGTTCACCTGCGGGTTCTTCTCGATCTCGTCGGCCTTGTGGCTGGTTCGATCAGTGACGAACCACAGGTGGCCGTCATCATCCATCTGCTGCGTGCGCAGGGGCCGGCTGACGAGTCTTCCGTCCCGGGCCTGGGTGCTGAGCATCGCGATGTCGATGCCTTCGATCAGTTCGCGCAGTTTTTCCAACTCGTCCGCGCCGGTCTTGGCGGCCTGGGTCGTCTGGGTGGTTTTGGAGGTCTTGGCCGTCTTGCTGGCCTTGTCGGTGTTCTTGGTAGTGGTCTTGCCCATGCTTGCTTGCTCCTGCCTTGATGGTTGCTTCCTGCCCGACCATCAAAGCGCATCGCGCTTGAACCGCGCCTAACAGCACCATTCGCGCGGCAGAGGCTGAACGATGCTTGCCTGTTTCATCCAGTGAGACTGGCAAGTGCTTGAATCGACTGGCCCGAAATTCCCGGGTTGTCTTTTGCCCGCCATGGTACCTATATTGTTACCCATGCCCACCGACCTCACCGACCGCCAGCAAGCCATCCTGGATTTCGTCAGCGCGCACATCCAGGCGCAGGGCATGCCGCCCACGCTGGCCGAGATCGCCGCGGCCTTCGGCTTCAGCCAGACCCGCGGCGCGCACAAGCACCTGCTGGCGCTGGAAACCAAGGGCCACCTGCGCCTGCTGCCGGGCAAGGCGCGCGGCATCCGCCTCACCTCCGCCCTGCGTCGGCCGCGTACGCAAGGCTTG
>JAPLSI010000272.1 GCA_026398715.1 Gammaproteobacteria bacterium | reverse complement strand
GTCGAAACCGACGTCGGCGATGAGTTTCATCGTCGCCTCGAAGTCCTGGTCGGTTTCGCCCGGGAAGCCGACGATGAAATCGGAACTGATGCAGATGCCGGGCTTGGCTTCGCGCAGTCGACGCAGCTTGGCCTTGTATTCCAGCGCGGTGTGGTTGCGCTTCATGGCCTGCAGGATGCGGTCGGAGCCCGACTGCACGGGCAGGTGCAGGTAGCTGGCGAGTTCGGGGACGTCGCGATGCGCCTCGATCAGCGAGTCGCTGAATTCCAGCGGATGCGAGGTGGTGTAGCGGATGCGGCCGATGCCCTGGATGCGGGCGATGGCGCGGATCAGCAGGGCAAGGTCGGCGAACTCGTCGGAGTCGAACATCGCGCCGCGATAGGCATTCACGTTCTGCCCCAGCAGGTTCACTTCGCGCACGCCCTGCGCCGCAAGTTGCGCCACTTCCACCAGCACATCGTCGAACGGCCGCGAAACTTCCTCGCCACGCGTGTAGGGCACCACGCAGAACGAGCAGTATTTCGAACAGCCTTCCATGATCGAGACGAAGGCGGTCGGGCCTTCCGCACGCGGTTCGGGCAGGCGATCGAATTTTTCGATTTCCGGGAAACTCACGTCTACCTGCGCCTTGCCGGAGTTGCGCCGGGCTTCGATCATGTCAGGCAGGCGATGCAGGGTCTGCGGGCCGAACACCAGGTCCACGTAGGGGGCGCGCTTGAGCAGCGACTCGCCTTCCTGCGAGGCCACGCAGCCGCCCACGCCGATGATCACCGACTCGCGGCCGGCCTTCAGCGACTTCCAGCGGCCCAGTTGCGAGAAGACCTTTTCCTGGGCCTTTTCGCGGATCGAGCAGGTGTTGATCAGGATGACGTCGGCTTCGGTCTCGTCCTGGGTCAGTTCCAGGCCGTGCTCGGCCGCCAGCACGTCGGCCATGCGGGCCGAGTCGTACACGTTCATCTGGCAACCCTGGGTCTTGATGTACAGCTTGCCGGCGGTTGCGCGGGCAACGACAGCGGCTCCCGCTTCAGGCGGGTTGGAAACGACGGGTTTCCCGGTCATGGTGCTTATTCCGGTCGGGATAAGCCGCCATTGTAGGGTCCCGGCCCGGGCGGAGCCACAGTTTCGTGACCTAAGTACTTGGAATTTATGGAGGAAGGGGGGAAACTCCGGCCATGGGGAAGCTTGCTGTACTGATGCTGACGGGTCTGATGTTCGCCGCACCGGCGGCGCAGGGCGCCCTTTATCGCTGTGTTGGCGCCGACGGGATTCCCAACTACAGCAGCAAGCGCGTCAGCAATGCGGTGTGCAAGTCCGTGTCCACGGGCGCCGGCGCCAACCGTGTTTCCCGATCGTCGGCCAGCAAGATTGAGCCCGCCAAGCCGGCCGAGGTCGTGCCGGTTGCCACGGCTGCCATCGATGCCGGCGTCGCTTCGACGCCGCCCGCCGCCGGGGCCAGCAAGCAGGTGGTCTTCAGCACCTCGCCTGCCGTCGCGACAGGCCCGGCGCCCAAGGCAAGCGGGTCAACCCGGGTCCTGCGCGGCGCGGTCTACCGGTTCGAGCGCGACGGCGTCACCCACTATACGAATGTGCGTCCGCGTGGCGCGGCGCAGTCCAAGCTGCTCTTCAGCTATGTCGAGACCTGCTACGCGTGCGGCCTGATGCCGAACGTGAACTTCGGCTCGGTCCGGCTCAATACGTCGGCCTACAGCAGCGAGATCCGCGATGCGGCCAGCCGGTTCGGCGTGGACGAATACATCGTCCGGGCCATCATCCATGCGGAATCGGCTTATCGGCCCAATGCCATTTCCCACGCCGGCGCCCAGGGCCTGATGCAATTGATTCCCGCCACGGCATCGCGCTTCGGCGTGTCCGATCCCTTCGACCCGGCGCAAAACATCAGTGGTGGCGTGAAATACTTGGCCTGGCTGATGAAGCGCTACAGCTCCAACCTGACCTTGGTCGCCGCGGCCTACAACGCTGGCGAGGGGGCGGTCGACCGCAATGGCGGCGTGCCCCCGTATTCGGAAACCCAGCGCTACGTGCAGCGCGTGGGCCAGCTTGCCGACCGCTACCGCAGCGCCCTGGCCAAGAACTGATCCGAGCCTGCCTGCCGGGCTACCGGCCCGAGCCGCTTGCCAGCGAACGTGGTGCTGACGTTGTTCGAGACCAAGCCCATCCGCTACAATTGGCGGTCTTTGGACGGACGGGATCGTCCTCCAGCCCTATTCAACACAGCAAGTCTCGGAGAGCCGGATGGCTAACGATGAGGTTCACTCGGGCCGCCGCCGCTTCCTGACGGCCACCACGGCCGTGGTCGGCGCGGTTGGCGTCGGATTCGCGGCAGTTCCCTTCATCACGTCCTGGAAGCCCAGTGCCCGCGCGCAAGTCGCCGGCGCCCCGGTGGACGTGGATATCGGCAAGATCGACAACGAGCCGGGCATGCGCATGATCGTGATGTGGCGCGGCAAGCCCGTCTGGATCTTCAAGCGCACGCCGGAACAACTCAAGGCGCTCGCCACGCTGGACGGCAACCTGCGCGACCCGAAGTCGGACAATCCGGACCAGACCCCGGCCTTCGCCAAGAACGAAGCCCGCGCGATCAAGCCCGAAATCGCCGTCATCGTCGGCATCTGCACGCACCTTGGCTGCGTGCCCGGCTACGTTCCCGAGATGCTGCCGCAGCCGTTCGACGCGAAATGGCAGGGCGGCTTCTACTGCCCGTGCCACCAGTCGCGCTTCGACCTTGCCGGCCGCGTCTACCAGGGCGTTCCGGCGCCGTCCAACCTTGAAGTTCCGCCATACCACTTCGTCGACGACACCCACCTGGTCGTTGGCGTTGCGCCGAAGGGAGCCGTCTGATGAACATCATCGAACGCGCCGTCAACGGCGGCGCGGCCTGGATCAATGAGCGTGCGCCGGGCCTGATGCCGGTCTACCGCAAGCACATGTCCGAGTACTACGCACCGAAGAATTTCAACCTCTGGTACTACTTCGGCGCCTTGTCGCTGCTGGTGCTGGTCAACCAGATCGTCACCGGCATCTTCCTGACGATGCATTACAAGCCCAGCGCGATGGAGGCCTTCGCCTCGGTCGAATACATCATGCGCGACGTGTCCGGCGGCTGGCTGATCCGCTACATGCACTCGACCGGCGCATCGCTGTTCTTCGTGGTGATCTACCTGCACATGTTCCGTGCGCTGATCTACGGATCGCACCAGAAGCCGCGTGAGCTGGTCTGGATCCTCGGCATGCTGATCTTCCTGCCCCTGATGGCCGAAGCCTTCATGGGCTACGTGCTGCCCTGGGGCCAGATGAGCTACTGGGGCGCGCAGGTGATCATCAACCTGTTCGGCGCGATCCCCGTGATCGGCGGCGACCTGACCGAATGGATCCGCGGCGACTACCTGGTCTCCGACGCGACCCTGAACCGCTTCTTCGCCCTGCACGTGATCGCGCTGCCGCTGGTGATCCTGCTGCTGGTCGTGCTGCACCTGGGCGCCCTGCACGAGGTCGGCTCGAACAACCCCGACGGCGTGGACATCAAGAAGCTGAAGGATCCGACCACCAAGATCCCGATGGATGGCATCCCCTTCCACCCGTATTACACGGTGAAGGATCTGTTCGGCGCCGGTTTCTTCCTGACCATCGCCGCGTTCATCCTGTTCTTCGTGCCGACCTTGGGCGGATTGTTCCTGGAACACGACAACTTCGTGCAGGCCAACCCGATGGTCACGCCGCTGCACATCAAGCCGGTCTGGTACTTCACCCCTTACTACGCGATGCTCCGCGCGGTTCCGGACAAGCTGTTGGGCGTGATGACGATGGGCGGCGCGGTGATGATCCTGTTCCTGCTGCCCTGGCTCGATCGCAGCCCGGTGAAGTCCATCCGCTACCGCAGCATGATCTCCAAGGTGATGGTCGCGTTGTTCGTCATCTCCTTCGTAGTGCTGGGCTGGCTGGGCATGCAGGCCGGCAGCACGACCCAGACCTGGGTTGCGCGCGGCCTGACCTTCTTCTACTTCGCTTTCTTCATCACCATGCCGATCTGGACGCGCCTCGGCACGTTCAAGCCGGTGCCTGAGCGGGTGACCATGCATGACTAAGCTTCGTTCCCACCTCATGAAATCCCTCGCGCTGGCACTGGTCCTGCTGCCGGGGATTTCCCTGGCGTCGTCCGAGGGCAGCGCCATGGAATCGGCGCAGATCGACCTGTCCGACAAGGCTGCGCTGCAGCGTGGCGCCAGCCTGTACATGAACTACTGCTCGAGTTGCCACTCGCTCAGCTACCAGCGCTATTCGCGCATGGGCGAAGACCTGGGCCTGACCCAGGAACAGGTCGAGCAGAACCTGATCTTCACCGATGCCAAGATCGGCGAAACCATGGACACCGGCATGGATGCGACCAACGCGACCAGCTGGCTGGGCAAGGCGCCGCCGGACCTGAGCGTGGTTGCGCGCACCAAGGCCGAAGGTGGCGACTGGATCTACAACTACCTGAAGTCCTTCTACGTGGACGAATCGCGTCCGATGGGCTGGAACAACACCGTGTTCCCGGGTGCATCCATGCCGCACGTGCTGTGGGAAATGCAGGGCGTCCAGCATCCGGTGCTCGAGCCCAAGCGCAAGGGCGCCAACGGTGAAGCAGAGGCCTGCCACAAGGGCGAAAGCCAGGGCCAGTGCATCAAGGGTTTTGTCATTCCCGATGCGCAGAAAGGCAGCATGGACGCCGAGCAGTACGATCGCGTGGCCCGTGACATCAGCGCCTTCCTCACCTACGTCGGAGAACCCTCCGCCGTGAAGCGTGAAGCGATGGGCGTGTGGGTCGTCCTGTTCCTGGCCTTCCTTACGTTCTTGGCGTACTTGCTGAAGACCGAGTACTGGCGCGACGTGCACTGAGTCACGATTTCCGGCGCGTGCGCCGGAGGCCTTGCGGAATCCCTGCCGTTTCGGCAGGGTAGGGCTTGGACAATCCACGGCAGGGGGCCGCGGTGTCCCCTCGAGGTGCCCTTGATGGCCGCTAGTCCGCGTATCCGCAACGCATTGACGTTGTTCTCCTCACCCGATTGTGTCGTCTGCCACCGGGTTCGCCTGGTGTTGGCGGCGAAGGGCGTCAGTTACGAACTGGTCCCCGTGGATACAGCCAATCCGCCCGAGGACTTGCTCGACCTCAACCCCTACCACTCCGTTCCGACCCTGGTCGACCGCGACCTCGTGCTGTACGCGGCTTCCGTGGTCAGCGAATACCTCGACGAACGCTATCCGCATCCGCCCTTGATGCCGGTCGATCCGCTGTCGCGCGCGCGCCTCCGGCTGGCCATGCTGCGGGTCGAACTGGAGTGGGTGCCGCATGTGCAGGCCATCCAGAACGGCAGCAAGATGCAGGCGGAAGCCGCGCGCAAGCGCCTCAAGGAACTGCTGCTCGGCGCCTTGCCTTTGTTCAAGGCCGCGCGCTTCTTCCTGAATCCTGAAATGAGCCTGGCTGATTGCGCGGTCGCCCCCATCGTCTTCCGGCTTCCCGCCCTTGGCATCGTGCTGCCGAAGGAAGCGAAGCTGATCGAGGATTATGGGCTGCGCATCTTCCGCAACCCGGGCTTCCTGCGCAGCCTGACGCCCGAAGAAAAACTGCTTCGCGAGCTGCCTGCGTGAGCGATGCAACACCGATGACGTCCAACCGTCCGTACCTGCTGCGGGCGTTGTACCAGTGGATTGGCGACAACTCCATGACCCCGCACCTGCTGGTCGATGCCACGCGCGAGGGTGTGCAGGTGCCGGCGTCCACGGTGAAGGAGGGTCGCGTGGTGCTCAACATCGCCATGCGCGCCGTCGCAAACCTGGACCTGGGCAATCGGGACGTGCGCTTCAAGGCGCGTTTCGGTGGCGTCAGCCAAGCCGTGGTGGTGCCGATGTCGGCGATCCTGGCTATCTATGCGCAGGAAACCGGGCAAGGAATGATGTTGCCCGAGGATGGCGGAACGATGCCTGCCGACGAACCCGATTCAAGCCCCGAGCCGCCAGACGATGGCCCGAAGCGGGGCGGCCACCTGCGCGTGGTCAAGTGAGCCTGGTTTCAGTGAGCCGGGGATCAGTTGATCGTCTCGACCGTGCGCGGCATCGGGCCAACCAGGCTTTCCAGTTCGCTGCCCAGCATGGTGATCAGGCCGGCGTGCCGGTCTTCGCCGCCATCGGAGTATTCGAAGCGGTATTGGCGCTGCCAGCGAACCCGGCCCTGCGCATCGCGGCCCAACCTGACGCGGACCTGGTGCACGCTTTGGTCGAGCCACTGCACGCCCGCATGCTTGCAGGCCCGCCGGCCATGCACGGCGGCATTTTCGGCCGCCGCGCGCCCCGAAAACCAGAATGCGATGCCTGCGGCCAGGACCAGAAGTACGAACAGGGAAATACTCATGTCCCTAGTGTGGGGCTGCATGGGAGCTGGCTCAAGTCGGCGGCGCCCCGGATTTTCCCGCCACGTGTCGCTAAGATAGGCACTGCAAGGCGCGACAGCGGCTTGGCATTTTCGCGGGAGGGCGAAAGATGAAACTGGTGTTTCCCAATGGCGAGCACGGTCAGGTGCTGCTGAACCCGGGCGTGAATCGCATCGGTTCGGACGCGCAGGGCGCCGCAGTGCTTCGCCTGGAAGGGATATTGCCAGTGCATTGCGTCATCCACCTGACCAGCAGCGGCGCCAACCTCCAGGTTCCCGCCGGCGCCGGGCCGGTGTCGGTCAATGGCAAGCCGGTCACCGACATCATGGGGCTGCGCTCCGGCGACCTGCTGTCGATCGGTCCGGTAACGGCCCGCTATGTCGTGGTGGAGGACGCGCGCGCACTGTCGGCCGCCGACGTCGATGAAAACAACGACAACGCCACGCGCGTGCGCCTCGCGTTGCCAAAGTTCCTGCTGCGCGGCGTTTCCGGCGCAGTCTTCAGCAAGGTGTTTCCGATTACCGGTCCGGTGGTCATCGGCCGCGCGGCGGAGTGCGATATCTCGGTGCCTGCCGACGAGATGTCGCGCCGGCATGCGCTGGTCAAGCCAACCCAGGACGGCCTGTCGGTGGAAGACCTCGATTCGGCCAACGGCACCTACATCAACAACAAGCGCGTCCGCCAGGGATTCCTCAAGCCGGGCGACGAACTCAGGCTCGACGCGGTGCGTTTCATGCTGGTGTCGCCGGGCATGGAAATGCCGGCAGCCGCGCCTTCGGGGCCCGCCAAGCCGGCCGGCCTCACCACGGGCCAGAAGCTGCAGATATGGGCGCTGACCTTGCTGACTCTGTCGGCGCTGTCGGTGATCATCCTGCTGGTGCTGCGACGCTAGCGGGTGCTGAGGCGCCAGCCTTAGGCGTGGTCGCCCAGCCGCATCGAGAAATCGATGGCATGCACATGCTTGGTAATGGCGCCCACCGAGATGCAGTCCACGCCGGTCAGCGCGATCTCGCGCACCCGCTGCAGGTCCACGCCGCCTGACACTTCCAGCGGAACCTTGCCCGCGGCGATGCGCACGGCCTCGCGCATGTCGGCGAGCGAAAAATCGTCGATGAGGATTCGGGTGCAATCGGTTTCCAGCGCCTGGCGCAATTCATCGAGCGATTCCACTTCGATGATCAGCGGCAATTGCGGATAGCGGGCGCGGGCCGTCGCTGCCGCGGCGGTGATCGAGCCAGCCGCCAGGATATGGTTTTCCTTCAGCATCACCGCGTCGTAAAGGCCAAGCCGATGATTGCTGCCGCCGCCGACGCGAACCGCGTACTTTTGCGCAACCCGCAGGCCGGGCAGGGTCTTGCGGGTATCGAGGATGCGCGCGCCGGTGCCGGCGACCGCGGCGACGAATTCGGCCGTGCGCGTGGCGGTGGCCGAAAGCGTCTGCAGGAAATTCAGCGCGCAACGCTCGGCGCTGACCAGCGCGCGCGAGTTGCCCTCGAATCGGCAGACCACGGACTGCGCGTGCACGCGTTCACCTTCTGCTGCGGCCCACTGCACGCGCCAGGACGGGTCGAGCCGGGCGAAGCACGCGTCGAACCAGGGCCGGCCGGCGATGACGGCTGACTCTTTCGCGATGACGTAACCGCGCTGGATGGTTTCAGGCAGCAGCGAGGCGGTAACGTCGCCATCACCCAGGTCCTCGGCCAGCGCGCGATCGACATCCGACTCGACTTGCGCCTGTGCCGGCTGCAGTTGCGAAGCCGACAGGGGGCCCGCCACGATCAGCGCGGAAAGCCGGGGATGGCGGCCGTGGCGATGGCCTCGTCGGCCAGCAGCACGGGTATGCCGTCGTCTATCCGGTACAGGGTGTGGTGGTCGCGGGTGACCAGGCCTTCGCTGATTGGCTCGGATTGCGTGCTGCCATCGGCCCGCAGCAGGCCGCCGGCGGCGATGGCTTCGTTCAACGCGGCCAGTTCGGACTTGTCCAGCAGCGCCAGGGGCTGCTTGGTGACGGGGCAGCACAGGATGTCGAGCAGCTTGCGGTCCATTGGGGTCGTAGAGTCAGCCGTGGGATGCGTCTAGAATACGCGCTTCGCCCCGTTCGGTGGACCATGGACCTGCCATGAGCACAAGCACTGCGCCCACCGTCGGAGTCGTGATGGGGTCCCGTAACGACTGGGACACCATGCAGCACGCCGTCGCCCGCCTGGAAGAAATGGGCATCCGCTGCGAAGTACAGGTGGTCTCCGCACACCGCACCCCCGACCTGTTGTTCCAGTACGCCGAGACGGCGGCCACGCGCGGCATCCGGGTGATCATCGCCGGCGCCGGCGGCGCGGCGCACCTGCCCGGCATGCTGGCGGCGAAGACACGATTGCCGGTGCTTGGCGTGCCGGTGCAGAGCAAGGCGCTGAACGGGCTCGATTCGCTGTTGTCCATCGCGCAGATGCCGGCGGGCATTCCCGTGGCGACCTTCGCCATCGGCGCGGCCGGAGCGGCCAATGCCGGCTTGTTCGCGGCGGCCATCCTTGCGTTGACGAATGTCGAAGTCGCCCATGCGCTGGACGCTTTCCGCGCGCGGCAGACCCAGGACGTGCTCGACCAGCTGGACCCCCGGCCGGCGTGACCACCGTAGGCATTCTTGGCGGCGGGCAACTGGCCCGCATGCTCGCGCTTTCCGGCGCGCCGCTGGGCTTGCGATTCCTGGTGCTCGACAGCACGGCCGATGCCTGCGCCGCGCAATTCGTGCCCAGCTTGCAAGCGGACTACCGAAACCAGCCCGCGCTTGCCGAATTTGCCTCGCGCGTGGACGTGGCCACCTTTGATTTTGAAAACGTGCCGGCCGAATCGGCGCAGTGGCTGGCCGAGCGCATCCCGGTATTTCCCAGTCCGCGCGCGCTTGCCATCGCCCAGGACCGCCTCGCCGAAAAAACCCTGTTCCGTGAACTGGGAATCGGCACGCCCGATTTCGTCGACATCGATTCCCGCGAAGGCTTGCTGGCCGCCATCGAAAAAGTCGGCGTGCCTGCGATCCTGAAGACGCGTCGCCTGGGCTACGACGGCAAGGGCCAGTTCCGCATCAAGTCGCAGTCGGACATCGAGGCTGCGTGGCAGTCGCTCGGTTCGCAGGCCTCGTCGGTCGGACTCATCCTTGAAGCCTTCGTGCCGTTCCAGCGCGAGTTGTCGGTGGTCGCGGTGCGTGGCAAGGACGGCGAATTCCGCGCCTGGCCGCTGACCGAAAACTGGCATGAAAACGGCGTGCTCTCCGCCAGCCTCGCACCGGCGACGGTGGACGAAGCCCTGGCTGCGACGGCGATCGCCAACGCGCGTCGTGTCGCCGAAGCGCTGGACTATGTCGGCGTGTTCGCGCTGGAGCTGTTCGTGCACGAGGGCCGGTTGCTTGCCAACGAAATGGCGCCGCGGGTGCACAACTCCGGGCACTGGACCATCGAAGGCGCCGAGACATCGCAGTTCGAAAACCATCTGCGCGCGGTGCTGGGCTTGCCGCTGGGCAGCACGCGCAGCATCGGCGAGTCGTGCATGCTCAACTGGATCGGCAGCCTGCCTTCGGCCGAACCTATCCTGGCCGAGGCCTGCGGGCATTGGCACGATTACGGCAAGACATCGCGGGTCGGCCGCAAGGTGGGCCATGCCACGCTGCGTGCCGATGACGTCGCTGAATTGGCCGACGCATTGAAGCGGGTCGGCACTGCGCTGGAACGCACGGGCCAGGTTCAGCCCGTGCTGGATCGATTGTCAGGCCGCTGACGTTCCAGCGGCCTGTTGTCGGGTGATTGTCGCTGCCGCTTACGCCATCTGCGACGCGGCGTAGTCCCAATTGACCAGGTTCCAGAACGCTTCCACGTACTTCGGCCGCGCGTTGCGGTAGTCGATGTAGTACGCGTGTTCCCAGACATCGCAGGTAAGCAACGGCTTGTCGTTGCCGGTAAGCGGCGTGGCTGCATTGGGCGTGCTGACCAGGCCCAGGCTGCCGTCGGGACGCTGCACCAGCCAGGCCCAGCCTGATCCAAAGGTGCCGATCGCCGTCTTCGTGAACTCTTCCTTGAACGCCGCGAAGCTGCCAAAGGTCTTGGCGATGGCGTCACCCAATTTTCCGGAAGGTTCGCCGCCGCCCTCTGGCTTCAGGCAGTTCCAGTAGAACGTGTGGTTCCAGATCTGCGCGGCGTTGTTGAACATGCCGCCCTGCGCCTTGCGCACGATGGCTTCCAGGTCGAGGTCGTCGAACTCGGTGCCCTTGATCAGGTTGTTGAGGTTGGTGACGTAGGTCTGGTGGTGCTTGCCATAGTGGAAATCGATCGTTTCCGCGGAGATGTGCGGCGCCAGCGCGGTGCGATCGTAGGGCAGGGGGGGCAGTTCGACAGCCATGGGGATTCCTTCCGGTGATGGGGGCCACGCGCCCTGCGTGGCCTAAGCCTTATAATTCTAGCCTGAAGGTACGCCGGGCATCCGTTCCCGCGCGTGAACGGAGATACGAGATGAACGCAACGATCGACCGCATCCGGACCGAAGTGGAAGGCCACCCGGTGGTGCTTTTCATGAAGGGCACGCCACAGTTCCCGATGTGCGGTTTTTCCAGCCGGGCCAGCCAGGTCCTGAAGCAGGCCGGCGCGCAGATCCATTCCGTCAACGTGCTGCAGGACCCCGAGATCCGCGCCGACCTGCCGCGTTTTTCCGACTGGCCGACCTTTCCGCAGCTGTTCATCAATGGCGAATTCATCGGCGGCTGCGACATCACCGTCGAATTGTTCGAGAGCGGCGAGCTGGCGCGCATGGTGGCCGAGGCGCAGAAGGCCGCATGAGTTCGCCGACTGCCCCGGCAGCAGCTGGGTCGCTGGCCCTGTCGGATCGCGTGATCCTGGTGACGGGCGCCTACGGCGGCCTGGGCGAGGCCGCGGCCAAGGCTTGCGCGCAGGCCGGGGCGACCGTGGTGCTGCTCGGCCGCAAGGTGCCCAAGCTCAGCCGCACCTACGACGCCGTCAAGGCGCTGGGCCCGACCCCGGCCCTGTATCCCCTCGATCTGGCCGGCGCCGATCCCGCGGACTACGAGCAGTTGGCATCGACGATTGAGTCCGAGATGGGCGGCCTGCACTGGGGCACCTACGGCGTCGCCAAGGCCGGCCTGCTGGGCCTGGTCCGGGTGCTGCACGACGAGACCGACCGCAGCAGCGTCCGCGTCAGCGCCCTGCAGCCAGGCCCCATGCGCACCACCATCCGCAGCCGGGCCTACGTGGAAGAAGCCGCATCACGGGTCCCGTCGCCCGACCAGTACGCCGGCGCCTGCGTAAGGCTGCTGTCGGCAGGCGGCATCGAAAGTCGCGGTCAGGTCGTCACCCTGGACCTGGCGTCGTGACCAGCACCATTTCCACCGCGCTGCTGCTGTTCCTGATCCTGGACCCGCTGGGCAACATCCCGGTGTTCCTGAGCATCCTCAAGCCCCTTACCCCGGCCCGCCGGCGGATCGTGCTGCTGCGCGAAATGCTGATCGCTCTGGGCGTGCTGTTCGCCTTCCTGTGGGGCGGAATCTACGTGCTCGAACTGATGCACCTGCGCCAGGAATCGGTCTCCATCGCCGGCGGCATCGTGCTGTTCCTGATCGGCCTGAAGATGATCTTCCCCAGCCCCGAGGGCATGTTCGGGGAGACCCCCGGCGG
Organism: Gammaproteobacteria bacterium; assembly: GCA_026398715.1. The sequence continues at coordinate 17,794 of JAPLSI010000272.1, read as the reverse complement.
CGAACCCTTCATCGTGCCCCTGGCCATTCCCCTGGTAGCCGGCCCCTCGGGCATGGCCTCGGTGATGCTGCTGGGCAGCCAGGAGCCGGATCGCATGGCCGACTGGAGCCTGGCGCTGTTCCTGGCCTGGCTGGCCACGGCGGTCATCCTGTTCTCGGCGACCCGGCTGTACAAGGTGCTGGGCCAGGCCTTCCTGGTGGCGGTGGAGCGCCTGATGGGCATGCTGCTCGTGGCGATTTCGGTGCAGATGCTGATGGATGGCATCGCCGCCAGCCTGCGCGCCCAAACCCCGATTGGTTAAGGAAACAGCGTACGGAAACCGGGATTTGTGACGGTCACCTGGCTGTCATGGACCCCGGCTACCGTGTTAAAGTCCCGTTACTGCTCAGGGCGACCTGGGGACGGGACTGAGCATTGCGCTGTGGCTTCCCAAAAATGCCCGGAATGGCATTGCGACGAACTGCGGAAGGACGCCGCGCAGGCACGCTTGATAGACGAGTCGGCAATGCAGCCGACACACCAAATTTTCCATTACTCAGGGTACTCACCATGATCAATCGCAATCAGGTCCGACTGTCGAAGTTGGCCCTCGGCCTCGCGCTCGCACTCGCCACTGCCTCGCCTGCGTTCGCGCAGAGCACTTCTTCCGGCGTCGGCGGTACGGTCACCGATTCCAGCGGCGCGCCTGTTGCCGGCGCTGAGGTGACGATCACCCACGTTTCATCCGGCACGGTCAGTCGTGCAACCACCGATGCCAGCGGCCGCTACACCGCCCGCGGCCTTCGCGTTGGCGGCCCGTACACCATCACTGTCACCAAGGCTGGCGTCGGCACGGACACCGAGGGCAACGTCTTCCTCGACCTGAGCCAGGCCAGCACCGTTGATGCCACGCTCGGCGGTCCGACCGTGACCCTCGACAAGGTGACTGCCGTAGCAGGCGTCTCGTCGTCGGTGTTCAGCGCGAACAAGATGGGCTCCGGCACCAGCATCGACCAGCGCGCCCTGAAGGCCCTGCCGTCGGTCAACGGCAACATCCAGGATTTCATGCGCCTCGACCCGCGCGTGGCCTTCACCGACCGCGCCTCGGGCAGCATCAGCGCCGGCGGCCAGAACCCGCGCTTCAACAAGATCAGCATCGACGGCGTGTCGGCCAGTGACACCTTCGGCATCGAAGGCAACAACCTGCCGACGCAGCGCCAGCCAGTGTCGCTGCAGGCCATCGAGGCCATCGACATCAACCTGTCCAACTACGACGTGACGATGGCCGGCGCCGCCGGCGCCAACGTCAACGCGGTCACCAAGTCGGGCACCAACGAGTTCCATGGCGCCCTGTACGGCAGCCTGCGCGACAGCGACTGGTTCGGCGACTATCCGGCCCGCGTTGCCGGTTCGCCGGTGGACGTGACCGGACTGCCCTTCGATGAATTCAACGACGACAAGACCTGGGGCTTCACCCTGGGCGGTCCGATCCTCAAGGACAAGCTGTTCTTCTTCCTCAACTACGAGAAGTTGAAGCAGACCGAGATCGGTTCGGCTGGCGGCAAGAGCCTGGGCACCACGCCCCTGGCAGGCGGCGGCGACTTCACCGCCGCTGACGTGGCGACCATCCAGCAGATCGCGCAGGACGTCTGGGGCTTTGACGCCGGCGGGCTCGTTGGCGGCGACACCGAGCTGGAAGAGTACGCGCTGAAGCTCGACTGGAATATCAACGAGAACCATCGCGCCAGCTTCCGCTACAGCAAGCTCGAGCAGCTCCGCGTGCGCCCCGAGACCTCGACCGCCAGCTCGCTGTCGCTGAGCTCGAACTGGTACAACCACGCCAAGACCGTCGAAAGCTACGTCGGCCAGGTCTTCAGTGACTGGACCGAGAACTTCAGCACCGAGTTCAAGGCCTCGTACCGGACGTATGACGCCGTGCGCGTCAACGCCACCACCGCGCCCACGGTGCAGATTTACTTCGAAGACGGCAACCCGACCAACAACCCGTCCGCCGGCGACTTCATCCGCATCGGCACCGAGCGCAGCTCGATGGGCAACGCCCTGTATACCGAGACCTGGAACTACTTCGGCGCGGCCACCTGGACCCTGGGCGACCACGACGTCAAGTTCGGCGCCGAGTTCAGCGACAACGACATCTACAACTACTTCCTGCAGGACTCGTGGGGCAACTACAGCTTCTACGGCATCGAAAACTTCCGTAACGGCATCTACTTCGACTACGACCTGCAGTACCAGACCGCCCCGGGTTCCGTGCCCGCGCAGTACACCAACAAGGGCCTCGGCCTGTTCCTGCAGGACACCTGGTACGTCAACAGCAACCTGACGCTTACCTTCGGTATTCGCGGCGACAAGCCCAGCACCGATCCGCAGCCGACCTATAACGCGACCTTCGCCGGGGCGCAGACCATCAACCCGGTCACCGGCGCGTGGACCGGCGGCTTCGGCTATGACAACTCGCTCACCTACGGTGGCGGTTTCCTGATCCAGCCGCGCTTCGGTTTCAACTACACCTTCGACACCGAGCACCAGATGCAGCTGCGCGGCGGCGTGGGCCTGTTCCAGGGCGACGCCCCGCAGGTGTGGGTCGGCAACTCGTACAACAGCACCGGCCTGAACTACATCGCGTACTCGAACTACCGCAACTGCCTGTACAACGGGCCGGCGGAGTCTTCGCGTAACGCGACCTGCCTTAACACCATCTTCAACCCGGACGGCCTGAACCCGACCGTGCCGTCGTCGGCGAATGCGAATCGCAACGTCAACGTCGTCGCGCCGGACTTCAAGCTGCCGTCCATCTGGAAGGGCAACCTGGCGTTTGAAACCCAGACTGGCTGGATGGATACGGTGTTCTCGGCGGAACTGCTCCTGACCGACGTCAAGGACGGCCTGTACTACCAGACGCTGAATGTGGGCCCCGGCTACATTGGTCCCGATGGTCGCGTGCTCTATTACAACCCCAGCAGCCCGCGTCCGTTCGGCAACACCAGCACCGGCGCCACGCCGACCAATCCGTCGCGCTTCCGCAACAACAGCTTCTTCGGCGACGTCTACCTGATCAGCAACACGAACAAGGGCAAGACCCAGCAGCTGACCTTCTCGCTGACCCAGCCGTTCAATGCTGAAAACGACTGGTCGTGGAGCCTGGCCTACACCTACACCAATGCCACTGAAGTGGGCTCGCTCACGAGCTCCACCGCAGGCTCGGGCTATGGCTCGCAGCTCGGCTTCAACGTCAACGAAGAATCGTCGAACACGGCGCGGTACGAGATCAAGGACCGTTTCTCCGGTTCGCTCGACTGGAAGCATTCCTTCTTCGGCGACTACGAAACCCGCATCGGCCTGGTCTACGAAGGCCGCAGCGGTCGCCCCTTCAGCTACATCTTCACGGGTGATGCCAACGGCGACGGCCGTACCTTCAATGACCTGTTCTACGTGCCGTCGGGCCCGGGTGACGTGCTGTTCGGTACGCTGAACTCGACCACGGGCGCCTTCACGGCGAACCCGGCCATGGAGACCGCGTTCTGGAGCTACCTCGACAGCCAGGACCGCCTGAGCCAGTTCCGCGGCACGTACGCTCGCGAAAACGAGTTCCGCGCCGGCTGGGTCAACACCTTCGACATGCGCTTCACCCAGGAACTGCCGGGCTTCTTCGAAGGCCACAAGGGCCAGCTGTGGGTTGACGTGCAGAACGTCGGCAACCTGCTGAACAAGGATTGGGGCCACATCGTGGACTACGGCTTCAACGCCAACGTCGCTGTCGCCAGCCTGGTGGGCATCTGCCGCAACGTCGCGACCTGCGGTGCCAACGTTGGCAAGTACGTCTATGGCTATCGCAGCGGCACCGAGTTCGGCCAGGCCACGGCGATCGGCCTTCCGACCAACGCGGACGGCCAGACCAACGGCATTTCGCAGTGGTCGGTGCAGGTGGGCTTGAAGTACGAGTTCTGATATCCGGCAACACGCAAGACCAGACGGCCGGTGGAAACACCGGCCGTTTTCTTTTTTGGAAGGCAGGACGCAAGATATGGCCATGAACGACGCAGACGAAAATCAAAACGGCGCCAAGCCGATCGCCCCCCTTCCCACCGTGAACGCGCGAATCTCACCGCGCGGTGGCCTCGACATCCTTTCCCGTGCCGAGATCGCGCGCCTGAGCGATGCTTCCAGCGGCGGCCTGCACGAGTTGCTGCGCCGCTGCACGCTGGCCGTGCTGACCACGGGCAGCGACTCCGACGACCCGCGCGCCGCGCAGCAGCGCTACCCCGACTTCGACATCCAGGTACACCAGCAGGACCGCGGCATCAAGATCGAATTGATCAGCGCACCGGCCCTGGCCTTCGTCGACGGCGAGATCATCCGCGGTGTCGCCGAACTGCTTTACGCCGTGGTGCGCGACATCGCCTACGTGGCGATGGAGATCTACGGCAGCGACAAGTTCGACCTGGACACCAGCGACGGCATCACCGGCGCCGTGTTCGAGATCCTGCGCAACGCGCGCGTCCTGCGCCCGCACATGGACCCGAACCTGGTGGTCTGCTGGGGCGGCCACTCCATTGGCCGCGACGAGTACGACTACACCAAGAAGGTCGGCTACGAGTTGGGCCTGCGCCGCCTGGACATCTGCACGGGTTGCGGCCCGGGCGCAATGAAGGGCCCCATGAAGGGCGCGACCATCGCCCACGCCAAGCAGCGTCGCAGCAACAACCGCTACATCGGCGTGACCGAGCCGGGCATCATCGCGGCCGAATCGCCGAACCCGATCGTCAACCACCTGGTGATCATGCCGGACATCGAGAAGCGGCTTGAGGCCTTCGTGCGGCTGGGCCACGGCATCATCGTGTTCCCGGGCGGCGTGGGCACGGCCGAGGAGATCCTGTACCTGCTCGGCCTGATGCTGCACCCGGACAATGCCGGCGTGCCGTTCCCGCTGATCCTGACCGGCCCCCGCGGTTCGGCGGCCTATTTCGAGCAGATCGACCACTTCCTTCGGCTGACACTCGGGGATGCGGCCACCTCGCGCTACGAGATCATCGTGGACGACCCGATTCGCGTCGCCAGCACCATGGCCAAGGGCATCCGCAAGGTGCGCGAGCACCGCCTGGGCAACAAGGACGCGTTCTTCTTCAACTGGTCGCTACGCGTGCCGGCCGATTTCCAGCACCCGTTCCACCCCAACCACGACGCCATGGCCGGCCTGAACCTGCACCGCAACCAGCCCGCGCACGAGCTGGCCGCCAACCTGCGCCGCGCCTTCTCGGGCATTGTCGCGGGCAACGTGAAGGAGGAGGGCATGCGCTACATCGAACAGCGCGGGCCGTTCGAGATCCACGGCGACACGGAGATCATGCATGCCCTGGACGCGCTGCTGCGCGCCTTTGTCGAGCAAAGGCGCATGAAGATGGTCGGGGAGTACCAGCCTTGTTATCGGGTGCTGGCTTAGGCTGAAGGCCTTACTTTCGGCGCCAGCAGTAATCGACGTTGCCCGTGGTCACGCCACGGGTGCTGGTGCCGGCCGAGTACGTAATGGTGAAGTCACCGCATTTCGAGTCATTGGCCATGTCGCCCTTGCGGGTGGCGGTGATGACATAGGCCGTGGCGGTGTTTCCCGAGACAGTGACGGTGTAGTACGAAAGGCCCGCGTTGTAGGCTGTCACTGCGGCCACGCTGCCCAGGATATTGCCGTTGGCGACGTCGGCGCCGGTCAGGTTGCCGTAGGAGGTGGCGTTCGAACGGTAGGCTTCCTGGCGCAGTTGGATCTGGGCCAGGGCCCGCATGGCTTCGGCACGCTTGCCCTTGCGCAACTGTTCGGTGAACATCGGCAGGGCGATCATAGCCAGCACGGCAATGACCGCAACGACGATCATCAGCTCGATAAGGGTGAATCCACGGATCTTGGACATGGCGGTTCCTCCAGCCCGAATCCTAACATCGCTCACCCGCCCGCGGGGGATGGCGCTCGTCCCCCTCCAGCCGCCGCCTGTCCGGAAAGCCTTGCCGGGCCCCGGTGGGTACCGTTAAATCCACGAGTCAGAAAGGGGATTCCATGAGCCGCCGCCAGCGTCCAAAGCCAGGCTTCACCCTCATCGAGATGATGATCACCGTGACGGTGGTGATCGTGTTGTTGCTGATCGCCGTTCCCTCGTTCCAGAGCTATCGTCAGCGCGCCGCCCTGCGGGCCTCGGCCGACCGGCTGCAGGTGCTGTGGAACCAAGCCAGGTTCGAGGCCGCCAAGCGCAATACCAATATCCAGTTCGTGGTTAGCACGGCCAACAACTGCGTTGGTATTGCCGAGACCACGTTCTCCGACCCTTCCGCCGACACCGCCTGCGACTGCAGCACCGATTCCTGCGGTATCGCCAATTTTCCGGGCTCGGGCAATTCCGGTGCCTGGAATGGTGTGACGCTTACCGCCGGTTCAACCACGCCGGCGCCGCTTAGCCTGGTCATCATCGAGCCCAAGCACACGTTCCTGACCTCGGCTTCGTCGCCGGGCGCCATTACGATCAATGGCCCCAGCGGCACCTACGCCTACAAGTTGTACATGCGGGTGGACGCGTTCGGCCGGGCCGTGCTTTGCCAGCCGCCCAATGCTTCCAAGAAGCTGCCCGAGTACGGCACCACCCGCACCTGCGCAACCAACTGACGGCCTCGCCATGACCCAGCATTCCCCACCCAATCGTGGCTTCAGCCTGGTCGAACTGATGGTCGGCATGGTCGCCGGCCTGATCGTCAGCTACGCCGTCATTGCCTTCGTGATGTCGAGCATCAAGACCAATGGCGAGTACGTTCAGTCCACCAAACTGACCCAGAGCCTGCGCGCCAGCCTGGACCTGGTGGTCCGCGACCTGCGCCGCGCCGGCTACGACGACCTGGCCATTGCCCGGACCAACGGCGGCGCGACCTCAGCGGCTGTGGGCCTGTCGCCATTCGCCAAGATCTGCCGGACCACGGGCGGCTCCAACACCTGCATCACCAACGGCTCGGTGGCCGACTGCGTTGTTTACGCCTATGACCGTCCAGGTGGCACGGCAGGAGCCCTGGATGTGGCGAACGGCGAGGTGCGAGGAATTCGCCGTGTGCAGGTGCAACCAACGGGTGCCGCTGACGTGGTTGGCGTCATCGAGTACGCCGTTTCCGAGGGCAGCACGAAACCCACCTGCGGCGGCGCCACAGCGGTCTACACCAGCTACCCGCCGTCGAAGAACGCCACCACCCTGTGGACGCCGCTGACCGACTCGGCGACGACCAACATCCGCGCCTTCGAAATCACCGAGAATTCGCCCACGGCCATTGGCAGCGACCCGGCCGCAGTGCGCGTGCGCAACTTCACGGTGGCGCTGACGGCGCGCCGGGTGGGCGACAACGCCACCACGTATCTGGGCGGCGTCGATACCAGCTACAAGCGCGGCATCCAGGCCTCGGTCAAGGTCCGCACCGACTGTGTGCAGACCGCCATCACCAACTGCAATGCCTCCCCCTGACCGGCCCCGGTCGAAGGAATCCGCATGAAACTTGCCCACCCCCCCCAGTCCCCGGCCAGCCATCAGCGAGGTGTCACCACACTCGTGGTGGTCTTGTCGCTGCTGGTCATCGTCACCCTGGTGGTGTTGGCTTCCAGCAACATGGCTCTCTTCGAGCAGAAGTCCTCGGCGAACGAAAACCGGCAGAAGCTGGTGGACCAGGCCTCCGAATACGCCCTGAACATGTCCGGCGAGTACATGAAGTCATTCCTGCCGGTGATCGCCACCGCGTCCGGTTCGGGCTGGCTGGTCAGTGCCGGTGCCAGCAAGCGCTGGTGGCCGTGCCCGGCCTACAACGCCGGCACCCCGCATCCGTGTGACGCCGAGCTCGACAACAACCGCCGCAATCAGATGTATTTTTGGGCGGTGTCTTCCGGCGGCTCGACGGCCGTGCCGTATACGGGCACGGGCGCCCTGACTGCAATCGGTGGCGACACAGGCACCGTTTTCCCGGTGACTTCAACGGTCAATGCCTTGCTCTGCCGCATCGACACCTCACTCACCGTCACGGTTTCCGGCGTACCCAAACCCGCTCCCGACTGTCGCGCCAATCCGAGCAGCAGCAGCCAGAATCGCATTGCCGTGGTGCTGGTCGCTACCAGCGGGCTCAGGAATTCCGCCGGCACCATTGACGAGGAGTCGCGATCGGTCATCAAGGAAACCTGGGCAAGCATCAGCGGCGGTGTCGGCGTTTCGGCCGTGCCGCTGGTGGCTTCTGGCTCAATCGAAGGCCTGGGCAATGCCGAAATCGTCGCTTCCGCCAATGGCGCTGGCGTGGGCTTGCCCGTATCGATCTGGTCCGCCTGCCCCGTGGATATCGAAAAGTCGGCTGGACAGGTTTACCCGGGCAACTGCGTCGCGCCGCCGGGTTCGGGCGTGGGCTCGGTGTCCACCTGCCACTTGGGTGAATTCCTCAAGAGCACGCCCGAAGCCGAGCTGAAGACTACCTGTGCCACCAGCAATTCGGCTTGTGGTTGTCCGTCTTTCAATACAGCCAACAACGACTTCTTGTCCGGCCACTCCAATTCGAACCAGCGGGAGAACGTCGATATCCTGGACGTTGACGCGAACGCCGGCCTGTTGCCGGACATCACGTTCTTCCCGGACCGGGGACTCGATGACCCCGCGGATGCCCTGGACGACAACCTGTTCGAATGGGTGTTCGGCACCGAGGCTGTTGCCGAGGGCGCGAGCGTAGTCACCGGCTGCGGCGGCAGCACCAACAATATCGTTGATACCAAGCTGTGCTATGACGTCAAGGCGCTGATCGACGATATGGGTGCCCAGGTGGTCGCCGACTGCAGTTTGCTCAACTCGGCATCTTCTGGCCTTTACTACGTCACCGGCACTTGCGATTTGCCCCCGCAGGTCGGCGCGCCGACCAGTTCCGTGGTGGTCGTCGTGGATGGCGACAATCAGCCCAGCCAGGGCGTGCAAGTGTCCGGCAATTCGGTGTTCTACGGCATGCTGTTCATTCGCAGCCGCTACACGATGGAGAACAACGCCAACAGCGTGAAGCTGACTGGTAACGGCAACGTCCAGTTCTACGGCTCGGTGGTGGTGGAAGGCAACGTCAAGGTTACCGGCGGCCTGCGCATCGTTTATGAGAACAGCAGCATCGACTCCCCGGGCAAGCCCCTGCCCAGTTCGACCAAGTTCGCCCGGGTTCCGGGCAGCTGGCTCGACGCGACCCGTACTTTCTGAGGACCCAGACCATGGCCACCATTGCAAAGACTTGCCGGCCGCGCGGTTTCAGCCTGCTCGAGGTCCTGATCGCGGTCGTTATCCTGTCCGTGGGCTTGTTGGCCCTGGCAACGCTGCAGATGAGCATCATCCGCTCGTCCTCCGAGTCCAAGGCGCAAATCATTGCGATAAACCTCGCGCAGGACAAGCTCGAGGAGCTGACTACCTACCGCACACTCAACAAGACTGCCAACAACTGCACCAGCGACACTACTGACAGCTACCAGTGCATCGACAGCGGCAATGACACGGTCATCGATAGCTTGGGCGTGTTCACCAGTGCGCCCAGTGGCGGCGCCTACACCCGCACCTGGACCGTGCAGCGCTGCACCCTGGTTACTGGCTCGGTGGATTGCGCGTCCGCGGTGACGGGAGACCCCGCCACCGGCAACGCCCGCAACGAGTTCAAGTCCGTGCAGGTGACGGTGGCCTGGACCGACGCCGCCGGTGGCACCCAGGGCGTGTCGGTGCGGGACGCGGTTGGAACCCTGAATCCGGGCGACTCTGCCCTGCTCACCAAGAAGCCGACGAAATTCGTCCCGCGCACCGCCAAGGAACTGATCTACAACCCGGCCAGCGAGGCGGGCGTCATTCCGATCGCGGTCGGCAACAACAGCAACAGCGCCGCGACCAATCCGAAACCTGAGGTCATCGTCGGCAACAGCGTGGTCGAGACGCGTTTCGACGTGCTGACCTATTCGGGTCTTGTGGGCGACACCACGGTCACTGCGCAGTCGCGCGTGGAAACCTCCATGGTGGGTTGCACCTGCGATTTCTCGACGGCACCCGCCTCGAACAGCACCGTACGTGGCAATCGGCCAGCCTATTGGGATGGCTCGCGCTATATCGTGCCGTTCCCCGCCGAGTTCGTGCCCAAGGCCGGTGAGGCTGCAGGCGCGACGCAAAGCACCAAGTGCTCGATCTGCTGCCGCGACCACCACGATCCGGTGGGCGTGGCCGGCCCGACTTTCTCGCCCCGTTCGGCGGTCAAGTCCGGCGATATCGTCACTACAGCCCACCCGCACTTCTACACGACCGACGGCACGAACTGGACGGCATCCACTACGGGCCTGTACCAGGAATCCTGCCGCTTGGTGCGTAGCGACGGCATCTTCCGCGCGGCCCCGGACCTGAGCAACGACTACTTCGGTTTGCTCGCGACCGGCGACGGCACGACGGCCGGCACCTCGGTTCCGGACACTACCTCGGTCGCCGGTACGCCGTCGGTTACGGGTGCAGTGGCGCGCTATCAGAAATACGTCCTGGGCTACCTGAAAGGACGCTTCATCGATCCGACCCCAAGTGCCGGCTCGGCCCAGGCGACCTACAACACGGTCAATACATCGGCCCCGGTGAACCCGTCCCCCTCGACCTATCCGATCGAGCTGGCGGCAAGCGCGCCCTACGTACTCACCAATCCTGCGTCGGTCGATATTGCGCTGGTCAATAATACCGGCAAGTGGCTGCACGCCCGCGGTCTGTACATCGACGTCCTGGAACAGGATGCGGTGGATGCCATCGCCTCGGCCAAGGCCGATTCGGCTTGCACGGTCAGTGCGACTACCCTGTCCACTTGCATCCTGAAATTGCTGCCCTTCACCACCATCAACCTAACTGAGGTGGCGGATTGGACCAGCGGCGATGCTACCCGTATGGCGGTGACCAACAACGACTTCAGTACGTCGCTGGCCAGCACTGACCCTGTGCGCGCCAAAGTGACGACCTCGGCGGCCACAGCGGCCTCGCCGGTCAATGCCACCAGTTACTCGCGAAAATCCAACACGGGTCTGCTTGATCTCTCGTTCAATTCGATTTCCACAGCGGACAATTCCAAGGCGACCAGTGCTCAGGCATTCAACATCACCGGCGGCCCGATCGGCGGAACCAAATACGTAACCGTGAATCTGGTACTGCCTAATCCGTACTCGATCACCAGCAACTGCACCCTGCCGGTCAGCACCCCGAATACGCCCGCAGTGACCTACCTCCAGCAGAGCGCGCCATCCACCACCTATGCCTGCAATGCGCCATCGCCAGCCAACGGCACCATGGCCAAAGTCGGTGGTACGTGCTATCGCACGCTTTCGATGAGTTGCCCGATCCAGAGTCCCGGCACCGGCAGCCTGGCCGTAGCCAATGGCCTGGGTATCCAAGCCAAGAACTATAACTACCAGGCGCCGAGTACCAGCAATACCAATATTTCCTGCACCTACGACGGCTACAACGGCACCAATGGAACTGGAGGTTTGAGTCTGCCGGCGACCAAGACCTACAGCGCGACCTACAACACGAATGCCTGCTACAACTTCGCGGTATCGGGTGCCACGGTTTCGCCGACATCGTCGACGGCCACCGTTCTGTCCGCCGTGTCCGATGGCAACAAAGCCGAGAGCACGGTCGTAAACTTCTCGCTGCTCAACGAGAACGACACGGTCACGTTCAACTACAACAGTAATCCGACCACCACGAACGTGGCGCCAACCTGCTCATACCACTGCTCTTCGCTCAATGGTGCCAAGACAGAGTGTGCCAATCCGTCGGCCAGTAACACGGTCTTCAACGTGGGTACCCCGGGCAACTGCCCGTAAACCCCTTCGGTCAACCGGTCACGCGTGGCGTGGCCGGTTGGCAGAGAGGCTGATAAGAAAAAACCCGCCGGAAGGCGGGTTTTTTCTTGAATGCGTGGCGCCCGAAGTTGGACTCGAACCAACGACCCCCTGATTAACAGTCAAGTGCTCTAACCGGCTGAGCTATTCGGGAGGGACGCGAATTTTCGGCTATCGCCTCCCATACGTCAACCAAAAAACTACCGGGGACAGGTGGCAGCCAGGTTGGCGGCGCTTGCGGCGCCATCGCGCAGGTTGCCGACATTGCTCATTATCAGCGCCCGTGCGCGAGCCGGGCCGCGGCCATCGCACAGCGTGAAGGTGACATTGCTGCCGGCATTGCCGCCGTTGCCCTGGAAGACGATGCGGGTGCGGCCCACCGTGCTTCGCAGGTGGACCTTTCCCGCCAGCGGCGGCTGGATATGCAGGATTCGCTCGCCGCCCTCCAGTTCACGGCTGGCGTTGGGATCGAGGAATACCAGCCAGCCCGAGCTCCAGTCGGGAGAATCCGCGCAGGCTACGCCATCCAGGCTCGGGCAAAGCACCCCATGGACGCCGGTAATGGCAGCCCGCCCGGAGGCCGACTGCAGGCTGGAGAGCAGCGAGGACCGGGCATCCATCGACCGGGCTGCCTCCAGGCCGCCGCTGAAGGCGGGTACCGCCAAACCCAGCAGCACGGCCGACATGGCCACCACGATCATCAGTTCAATCAGGGTCAAGCCGGACTGTGCTTTCATTTTCGATTCCCCGGAAGTCACGCACAGCCTTGCACCGGCCTGGAACGACAGGCATCGGGATCGGGCGAAGCGGGGCGTAGGCCGATCCTGAATCGGGGGTAGGAGCGCAAATATGCGCGGCGCTATACTGGACGATTGCACGGAGTTGGCAGGCAATGAGCGACCGTTTTGAGATCGAGGCGCCGTTCGAACCGGCGGGCGACCAGCCCGAAGCCATTCGACGCCTGATCGAAGGATTCGAGGCGGGCGTCGCGCACCAGACGCTGCTGGGCGTGACCGGCTCGGGCAAGACCTACACCATCGCCAATGTCATCCAGGCCGTGCAGAAGCCGACCCTGGTGCTGGCGCCGAACAAGACACTGGCCGCGCAGCTGTATGGCGAGTTCAAGAGCTTCTTCCCGCACAACGCGGTCGAATACTTCGTCAGTTACTACGACTACTACCAGCCCGAAGCCTATGTCGCGGCCAGCGACACCTTCATCGAAAAAGATTCCAGCATCAACGAGCACATCGAGCAGATGCGCCTGTCGGCGACCAAGGCGCTGCTGGAGCGTCGCGACGCGATTATCGTGGCGACGGTGTCGTCCATCTACGGCCTGGGCGACCCCAACGAATATTTCCGGATGGTGTTGCACCTGGTGCGCGGCGACAAGATCGACCAGCGCGAGCTGATCCGCCGGCTTACCGACATGCAGTACACCCGCAACGACGTCGAGCTGCGCCGCGCCTGCTATCGCGTGCGTGGCGAGGTGATCGACATCCATCCGGCCGATTCCGAGATCGAAGCGGTGCGCATCGAGTTGTTCGACGGCGAGATCGAGACCATTTCGTTCTTCGACCCGCTGACCGGCGAGGTCTATCGCAAGGTGCCGCGCTATACCCTGTATCCGAAATCGCACTACGTGACGACCCGCAAGACCGTGCTGGATGCGATCGAGACCATCAAGCCCGAGATGAAGGAGCGCCTCGAATACTTCTATCGCGAGAACAAGCTGGTGGAGGCGCAGCGCCTGCAGCAGCGCACCCAGTTCGACATCGAGATGATGGCCGAGGTCGGCTTCTGCAGCGGCATCGAAAACTATTCGCGGCACCTGACTGGGCGCATGGAAGGCGAGCCGCCGCCCTGCCTGTACGACTATTTGCCGCCGGACGCATTGCTGGTGGTGGACGAGTCGCACGTGACCATTCCGCAGCTGGGCGCCATGTACAAGGGCGACCGGTCACGGAAGGAAACCCTGGTGAATTTCGGCTTCCGCCTGCCGTCGGCGCTGGACAATCGGCCGCTGAAATTCGAAGAGTGGGAGCGCCGGTCGCCGCGCGCGATCTTCGTCTCCGCGACGCCGGGCAAGTACGAGTACGAACACACCGAAGGCCATGTGGTCGAACTGCTGGTGCGCCCGACCGGCCTGATCGACCCGCAGATCGAGATCCGCCCCGTGGCCACGCAGGTGGACGACCTGCTGTCCGAGATCAACTTGCGCACGAAGATGGGCGACCGCGTGCTGGTGACCACGCTGACCAAGCTCATGGCCGAAAACCTGACCGACTATCTGTCGGAACACGACGTGCGCGTGCGCTAGTGGAGCGCACCGAAATCATCCGCGACCTGCGCCTGGGCCGCTTCGACGTGCTGGTCGGCATCAACCTGCTGCGCGAAGGCCTGGACATGCCCGAAGTCTCGCTGGTGGCCATCCTGGATGCGGACAAGGAAGGCTTCCTGCGCTCGTCCGGCTCGCTGATCCAGACCATCGGCCGCTGCGCCCGCAACGTGCGCGGCAAGGCCATCATGTATGCCGACCGCATCACCAACTCGATGCGCATCGCCATTGATGAAACCGATCGTCGCCGGCAGATACAGGTGGACTACAACCTCAAGCACGGCATCGTGCCCACCAGCATCAGCCGCGAGATCATGGATGTGATGGAAGGTGCGCGATCGGCGCCGGAACCGGGCAAGGGCCGCGGCAAGGCAAGGCAGCTGGCCGAGGACGCCGAGCGTTACCTGGTGCAGGAACCGGGCAAGCTGGCCGCGCGCCTGAAGCAGATGGAAGCCCAGATGTACCAGCACGCGCGCGACCTGGAATTCGAACAGGCCGGCCGGATTCGCGACGAAATGCAGCGGCTCAAGGCACTTTCCCTGGCCAATCCGCTGTAGGGCGGGGCGGCCGGACCGATGACCTCTGGCGCCCCGGAGGTTGTCCGGAACCGGTCCCGTGGCCTACAATGGCCGCTCTCGGGCGATTAGCTCAGCGGTAGAGCATTACCTTGACATGGTAGGGGTCACAGGTTCGAACCCTGTATCGCCCACCATTGAATTCAAGCATTTTGGCTTGGATCAATGACCGAGAAAGTGGACAGCACGGCAGGCCGCGACCGGGAAGGTCCAGTTTGCCGGCACCTGTAATGGCGTTCCTCCCCCGGGGAAATCGTCGCACTTGGCTTCCGGCCATCGCGAAATTCCTGAACTGTGACGTAGCATTCATTGGGATTCGCAATGATCTGGATCGCGCTTGCGGTTTTGATTGCCGCCTTCGTGGCACATCGTATTCACACTCGGGTCGACGTCGACCACTTGCCGCAGACCTTCCTCGTGTTCTCCGTCGAGACCACTGGCCCGGATCCTGATCGGCACGAGATCATCGAGATAAGCGCGCTTCGCGTTGGCCGCGACGCGACCGTCCTCGATTCGTTCCGGTCTTTGGTGAGGTCGTCCGCGACGGTTCCGGTCAGGGTTACCGAACTCACGGGCATCACCCAACTGGCGATCGACAGGGAAGGCCGGCCGCTTTCCGAAGTGGTCCGCGCCTTCTCCGCCTTTGTCGGCGACCAGCCGATGGTCGGCTTCAACTCGGACCTTGGCATGGCCTTCCTGGGCAACGCGAGCCGGCGTAGTGGCGTCTCGATCGCGAACAAGGTTTCCTGCGCGAGGAAGATGACCAACCGCGCGTGGCCCGAGCGCAAGAGTCAGGGCCTGTCGGAACTCGCGAAGGCCGACAAAACCAGCGGTGAAGGGCAGATTCGCGCCCTCGACGATTGCCGCAAGGTTCTCGCCGTCTATCTGGCCGCGGCGTCACGCCTGGGCGAGGCGTAGCAAGAATTTCCTGTCAGGCGGTGGCAACGCGCAGGCGTTGCCCGTGCAGCCGTTCGTAGACGGGGCGGCAGGCTTCCGCCACCGATGCAGCCTGGTCATCCAGTTGCACGTCGCGCGGTCGCCATGACTCGAACCCGGTGTCGAACACCGAGTGCCCGCAGTTTAGCCGGAAACGCCCGTATTCATTGACTTCCAGCCCTGAAAACACGTATTTTAGGGCATCGTTTCAATCGCAAGGTGACCCGGGAAAACCGGCGTCTAGCGTGTGACATGAGCACTACCATCCGCCACCGCTGATTCCGCCAGTCCGCGTGACCCCACGAAGGACGCCTGGCGTCCTTTTTCTTTTCCGAAGCAAAATAAAATGATCAACATCACTCTTCCAGACGGCAGCCAGCGCCCGTTCGAGCATCCCGTTTCCGTGGCCGAAGTTGCCGGTTCCATCGGCCCGGGCCTGGCCAAGGCCGCCCTGGCCGGCAAGGTCGACGGCAAGCTGGTCGATACCTCGTTCCGCATCGACCACGACGCGTCGCTGGAAATCGTCACCGAGAAACATCCGGACGCGCTCGACGTGCTGCGCCATTCCACGGCGCACTTGCTGGCGCAGGCCGTGCAGCGCTTGTTCCCCGGCGCGCAGGTAACGATCGGCCCGGTGATCGAGAACGGCTTCTTCTACGACTTCGCCTACGAGCGGCAGTTCACCGTCGACGACCTGGTGAAGATCGAGGAAGAGATGCAGAAGATCGTGAAGGAAGCGCTGCCGGTATCGCGCACCGTGAAGTCGCGCGACGACGCGATCGCTTTCTTCAAGGGCATGGGTGAGTTGTACAAGGCAGAGATCATCGAATCGATCCCGGCCAATGAAGACCTGTCGCTGTATTCGCAGGGCGAATTCACCGACCTTTGCCGCGGACCGCACGTGCCGGGCACCGACAAGCTGCGCGCGTTCAAGCTGATGAAGGTGGCGGGCGCCTATTGGCGCGGCGATTCCAACAACCAGATGCTCAGCCGCATCTACGGCACGGCCTGGTTGAACGACAAGGACCTGAAGGCGCACCTGTTCCAGATCGAGGAAGCCGAGAAGCGCGACCATCGCAAGATCGGCAAGACGCTCGACCTGTTCCATCAGCAGGAAGAAGCCCCGGGCATGGTGTTCTGGCACCCCAAGGGCTGGGCCCTGTGGCAGGTGGTCGAGCAATACATGCGCAAGGTCTACGTGCAATCGGGCTACCAGGAAGTGCGTTGCCCGCAGATTCTGGACGTGTCGCTGTGGAAGAAGTCCGGCCACTGGGACAACTACCAGGAAAACTTGTTCTTCACCGAATCGGAGAAGCGCACGTACGCGGTGAAGCCGATGAACTGCCCGGGCCACGTGCAGGTTTACAACCACGGCCTGCACAGCTACCGCGACCTGCCGATCCGCTACGGCGAATTCGGTTCGTGCCATCGCAACGAACCGTCCGGCGCGCTGCACGGCATCATGCGCGTGCGCAGCTTCACGCAGGACGACGGCCACATCTTCTGCACCGAAAACCAGATCGAATCGGAAGTGACGGCCTTCCACCAGCAGGCGATGAAGGTGTACTCGCATTTCGGCTTCAGCGAGATTTCGCTGAAGATCGCGCTGCGTCCGGAAAAACGTCTCGGCACGGATGAAACCTGGGACAAGGCCGAAGGCGCATTGCGCGCGGCGCTGGCGGCTTGCGGCGTAACGTGGGAAGAGCTGCCGGGCGAGGGTGCGTTCTACGGCCCGAAGATCGAATACCACATGCGCGACTCCATCGGCCGCGGCTGGCAGGTGGGCACGATGCAGGTCGATTTCATGATGCCCGAGCGCCTGGGCGCCGAGTACGTGGACGAACATTCCGCGCGCAAACACCCGGTCATGCTGCATCGGGCCATCGTCGGGTCGATGGAGCGGTTCATCGGCATCCTGATCGAAAGCCACGCCGGAGCCCTGCCATCCTGGCTGGCGCCGGTGCAGGCGGTGGTCATGAACATCACCGATGCCCAGGCCGATTTCGTCGATTCCGTGCAGCAGGCCCTGGTCAAGAAGGGCTTCCGGGCCGCCAAGGATTTGCGTAATGAGAAGATCGG
>JAPLSI010000148.1 GCA_026398715.1 Gammaproteobacteria bacterium | reverse complement strand
GGGCAGCGATTCGGTGCGCGCGCCGAATTCGATCCGCTTGGCCACCGACGACAGCGCCAGCGCGCCAAGATTGGCGCTTGAAGACTTAAGCGTGTGCGCCGGGGCGACCATGGCCGCGATGTCATTGCCGGCCGCAGCGGCGCGCAGGCGTTCGATGTGCAGCGGTGCGTCTTCCAGGAACAGCTTCACCAGGCCCTGGTACTCCGCGCCCATGATCGAGCGCAGCTCTTCCACCACTTCCATCTCGAGCACGGGCGTGGTCGGGCCTGCGGGCGGGGCTGCGGTCGGTGCCGGTGCAGAGGCAGCGGCGGCGAATCTTGCGGCATTCTGCGCAGCGGCGGGCGGCGCGGGTGACGCGGCAACCGGCGCGGGCGTTGCCGCTGGAACAGCCGGCCTGGCCGCCGTGGGCGCGGGCGCAGCCACGGGAGCCGGTGCCGGTGCCGGTGCCGTCGCCGCAATCGGCCGCGGCGCGGCCGTCTTGCGAGGCGATCGCTGCAGCCACAAGGCAAGGCTGGCTTCCAGCAGCCGGCGACCGGCATCTGGCAATCCATCAGCACCAGGTCGATGTCGCCGGTGCGCATCTTCTCGATGGCGATATCGCCGTGGTCGGCCGTCTCGCATTCCAATCCCAGCAACTTGATCAGGCTTTGCGCGACTTTCTGGTTGATCGGATTGTCTTCCACCAGCAGGACGCGGCCCTTCAAGCCGGGCGCGGCAGCTTCCTTGGCGACGGGTTGTTCAAGGTCCGCGAATTCGGACGAAAGGATGGTTCCGCCGCCGGTGTTGATGCGCGTGGCAGGCGGCGTGGCGATGAAGGTGCTGATCGCGGTGCGCATTTCCGCCGAGCCCATCGTGCGCGACAGGATCAACACCTGCTGGCCCTCGCTGAGTTCCGGCGGTGGTGTTTCCTGGCCCTTGAGGTACACGACGGGCAGTGCTTCGAATTCAGCCGAGCGCTGCAGGTTGCGATGCAAGGCGATGGTGGTGCTGCGTACGCTGTTCAGGTCGACCATCAGCAGGTTTATCGCCCAGTTGGTGCCGCGCGTTTGCGCCGCGCGCAACTTGGCGAGGGCGTCCTGCGTGGTTTCCGAATCGGACAGCTGCGCGCCCCAGGCCGGTGCAGCCGACTGCATGCGCTGGCGCAGGCCGGCGTCGGCCGTCAGCAACAGGATGCGGCCACCGTTGAGGTCGGCGCGCTGGCCCTGCATGTCGCCCACGGCCTTGAGCAGCGGTATCTCGAACCAGAAGGTCGAACCGCGGCCCGGTTCGGAATCCACGCCGATGGTGCCGCCCATCAGGTCCACGATGCGTTTGCAGATGACCAGGCCCAGGCCCGTGCCGCCGTAAAGGCGCGTGGTGGAAGCGTCGGCCTGTGCAAAGGCGCGGAACAGGTTGCCGAGGTTTTCCTTGCTGATGCCGATGCCGGTATCGCGAATCTCGAAGCGCAGCTCGTGTTGCGTACGGGTCTCGCCCTTGCGGGTCACCACCACGGTAATGCCGCCGCGTTCGGTGAACTTGAGCGCATTGCTGACCAGGTTGGTCAGGATCTGGCGCAAGCGCACCGGGTCGCCGCGCAGGGCCAGGCGTACGCCCGGATCCAGTTGCAGGTTCAGGCGAAGGCCCTTGGTCTCCGCCGGCTTTTCCAGCAGGCGGATGATCGAATCGAGCAGCTCGCGCAGGTTGAAGCTGGTGGTTTCGAGCTGCAGCTTGTTGGCCTCGAGCTTGGAAAAATCGAGGATGTCATCGACGATGCGCAACATCTGCCGCGACGATGTATAGGCCGTGCGCAGGAAATCCTGCTGGTCCGGCGCAAGCTTTGATGTCATCAGCAGGTCGAGCATCGGGATGATGCCGTTCAACGGCGTGCGGATTTCGTGGCTCATCGTGGCGAGGAACTCGCCCTTGGCCATCACTGCCGACTCGGCGGCCTGGCGTGCTTCAACCAGTTCGCGTTCCAGGTTGCGGTGGATTTCCAGTTCGCGATGCAGTTGCTTCATCACACGTTGCTGGTCGTCCGACTCCTGCACGGCCTCGACCAGCTCCGTGTTGCGCGTGCTGATGGCGCGCCACAGCCCGGCCACGGCGGCCGCCGACAGCAGGGCGGCGACGAAAGCGACCGTGTTCCAGTAGGAGTTTGTCGTGTAGTAGGCGATTGCCTGGGCTACGGCGGCACCTGCGGCGCCGGCAATGGCCAGCCAGCGTGCCACGATGAAATCATTCGGCTTGAAGTATTTCATTCACAACACCGCCTGGTTGAAGTCGAAGTTCATGTCCTGGTCCGCTTGCTGGACCAGGTTGCCCTGGATGAAATCGATGCCGCTCATCCACAGGGTCGCCGCCGCTTGCGCGTCTTCCACGCCATGGCCGATGACCTGCAGCTTGCGCCGGTGGGCGCGTGTGATCAGTGCCTTCACTTCATCGCGCATCGCCGGGCTCAGGCTGCCCATCGTGTACTTGCGCGCCAGCTTCACGTAGGCCAGCGGCAGTTCGTCGATGAGTGCCTCGGCATCGGCGCCCGCCTCGAACTGGCTGAGGCAGAACTGCACCTGCACCGGCACCATCGCCTCGCAGAACTGGCGCACTGTCGCCGCATGCACGGCAACATCCTCAAGGCGAAGCTCGATCACCAGGCTGCTGCCCGGTACGCCGCTGCCCGCGATTTCCGTCTTGAGCCAATCGGCCTGGCCCGCCGCCGCGAGGGTAAGGGGCGACTGGGTGACGAACAGGCGCAACTGCTGGTTTTCGGCCAGGCGTTCCTTGATGAGCGCGAGCGCCTGCATCATGACCCAGCGATCGATCTCGATGATCAGGCTGGTGCGTTCGGCCATCGGGATGATCTCGGCGGCCGATCGCAACTTGCCGCTGGAATCACGCAGGCGCAACAACACCTGGTATTGCGAGACATCGCTGCCGGCCACGGCGACCACGGGCTGGTAAAGCAGCACCAGGCTGTCCTGGTCGATGGCATCGCGCACCTGCGATAGCAGCGCTGCTTCCTTCACCGCCTCCGCGGCGCGCGGCGGTTCGAAACGGCGTACGCCGCGTTCGTGGGTACGCGCCTCGCGCGCCACCTTTTCCACCGCGTTGATCATCGCGCCCGAGTCGGTGAATCCATGCTTGAAGGCGCATACGCCCACCGACAGGCGCAGGCGCAGCGGATGGCCGAGCGCCTGGAAGGCGTTTTGCATCAAGCTGGCGCGCAACTCGGTGGCCAATGAATCGAGCCGCAGTTCGTCTAGTTGGCGGTCGAGCAGCAGATAGCTGCCATCGCCAAAACGCGTCGCGGGAAGATTGCCCGCGGTAGCGGTCAGCAGCCGGCTGACGTCGCCCAGCAGGATCTCCAGCGCAGTCAGGCCGATGCGCTCGCGCAACAGGCTCAGGCCTTCCACTTCCAGGAAGATCAGGCCGCCCGTCTGCTGGCCCTCCTGCAGGCATTGGTCGAGTTGTTCCAGCAGGGTCTTGCGGTAGACCAGGCCGGTGGCGGCGTCCTTGTCGGGACGCTTCACGCGGCGATTTTCCTGCTGGCGATGCCGGCGCACGCGCGTCTGCACTGCAGAAATCAGGTGGCGCGGGCGGATCGGCTTGCTGAGGAAATCGTCGCCGCCGGCGTCAATGGCGTCGAACTGGAGGTCTTCGCTGCTTTCGCCCGACAGGAACACGATCGGCGTGTGCGCGAAGGTTTCCTGTTCGCGGATCAGCGCGGTCAGCTCGATGCCGTTGGCGCCCGGCATGTTCAGGTCCATCAGGATCAGGTCGGGACGGAAGGACTTCAGCGCCGGCATCACGTCCAGCGCATCGATCACCACCAGCGAGTCCATGCCCGCATTGCGCAGGATGCCTTCGGCAAACAGGGCCTGGCTGCGGTCGTCCTCCACGATCAGGATGCGGAAGCTATCTTCGCGCTCGGGATCGACCAGGGTCTGCAGACGGCGCAGCACGTCGTTGGCGTCTTTCGGATCCACGATCAGCGAATCCACGCCGGCGCGACGCGCGGAAAGGCGCAGCGAAATATCGTCCGCCTCGGAAATGGCGACCAGGCGCAAGGCCTGCTTGTTGCTGCGCGTCCGCGCCAGGCGCACTGCGGTGCCGACGCTTTCGAGCAGATCGCTGAAACAGGCGTCGATCAGCACCAGGTCGGCCGGCAGCGCGCTGAGCAATTCGTTCAGTTCGTCCACGTCTTCCAGCAATTCGATTTCCAGGCCCTGCGCTTCGAAGCGCTGGTCCAGTTCGAGCGACAGCGGGCCGTAACCGGTGAGGTGGTAGATGCGAAAATCCGGCGGCAGCGACAGCGCCGTGTCGCCCCCTGGCTTGGCCGGGGCAGGGGCCGTGCTGCGTGCCGGAGCCCTGGCTGCGGCTGCGGCTGCGGCTGCGGCCGCTGTCGCTGTCGCGCTGGCCACGCCCGCCGTCGACGCAACCGTCGCCGCTTCGGCTGGGGTCGCAGGGGTCTTGCTGGTGGAGGCTCTGGCCGGCGCTGCACTGGCCGGCGCGGCTTCGGCCGGAGTCGGTTTGGCGAACAGGGGAACGCCGTCGCCCCAGACATCGAGGTCGTCGGAATCAACATCAGCGGCGTCACCGGCGGCATCGAGGGTCGTTTCGTCGGAGTCGTCCGCCATTGATATCGTCAGCTCGACTTCTTCGTAGACCAGCTCGACTTCCATTTCGGCGCTGGATTCTTCCACGGGCGCCGGCAGGTTTTCGCTGAGTTGTGCGGCCAATGACTCGAGGCGGGCGCCGAGTGTTTCATCGGGAAGCTCCTCCCGATCCAGCACGCCATAAAGGATCTGGGCGATGTCGGAAAAGGTCCGCGATGCCGCGTCCAGTCCCAGGCTGGCGCTGCCCTCGCCCAACTGCACTGCCTCGGCCTGCATCAGCGCAAGGCCGTTGATATCCCAGCCCGAGCGGTGGAACCGCTGCAAGCGCCGCGCCATCAGGTGCGCCCGCACGGGTAGCAGGCGCATCGAGACGTGTTGGCCTTCGGCGAGTTGGGACCCGTCGTGTTCAGTCATTGAGCATAGTTTCCCTTGGCCTTCGATTATGCCCCCGTGACCGGGGACTGTCAGTTGGCGGCAAGGAAAATCTTTATGGGGGCCGGCATCGCCGGTATCCTGCTGGCATGAGCTCCCCCAGCCCCGACCGGCCCCGCTTCGTCATCGTTCCCAGGAACGGCCACCTGCGTGGCTGGCTGCTGATCGCGGCCGTGCTGTGGGTCGGCAGCCTGGTCGCGACGTGGATGCTGGCCAGTCGGCTGGCCGCGCCGGTCATCCAGGCCCCGGGCGGCGAACGGGTGGATTCTGGGCAGGCCATGCGCGAACAAGCCTCGCAGATCAAGGACCTGCGCCAGCAGGTTGCCACGCTCAAGCGCTCCGACCAGATCAGCCGCAACGCCAACGCGCAGTTGCAGTCGTCCCTGACCGAGCGCGAGGAAGAAGTGTCGGGGCTGCGCGCCGACGTGGATTTCTACGAACGCCTGGTCGGCTCCACCGGCCAGCGCCAGGGGCTGCGCGTACACGAGGCGCGCTTCGCGCCCGAGTCGGCTGGCACCTGGCGCTACACGGTGACGCTGACCCAGAACCTGAATCGTGGCGCGATCAGCAAGGGCACGATGCGCTTCGAGGTGATCGGCGTGCGTGGCGGCAAGCTCAACACCATCAAGTGGGACGAGCTGCTGCAGTCGCCGAAGGCACCGGGCAAGCCATTTTCGTTCCGCTATTTCCAGCAGCTGGAGGACAGCGTCATGCTGCCGCCCGGCTTCACCCCGCAGCGGGTGCGCGTGACGTTGCAGGGGAGCGGCAACACGGTGGACCAGACTTTCGCCTGGGACGCCCGGAAACTACCAGGGGAGTAGCAGCATGTTCGGGGAAAAGGGCAAGGGCGGGCGCGGCGGAAGCCACGCCGTCGAGACGCTGATCGGGCCGCGCGTGGTGATCCACGGTGACGTGCATTTTTCCGGCGGGCTATACGTGGAAGGCAAGATCGTGGGCAAGGTTATCGCCGATGACGGCCAGCCGGCCGTGCTGACCGTGGCCGAGCAAGGCTGCATCGAGGGCGAAGTGCGGGTGCCGGTGGCCATCGTCTGCGGCGAACTGGTCGGCGATGTGTTCAGCAGCGACCGGGTTGAACTCGCGGGCAAGGCCCGGGTGCGCGGCAACATCCACTACCACCTGGTGGAGATGGCGGCGGGCGCGATGATCACCGGGCGCCTGATCCACGGTGACTCGGCCATGGCGCAATTGACGGGCCCGGAACTGTAGGCCGGTTCACAAACCGGGCCGCGCGGGGCGTCCTCACGCCTTGATTCACGCGCGACCGCGCATACTTGAACGATATGGACAGCCAACCGACCTACCTCGAC
Source organism: Gammaproteobacteria bacterium (assembly GCA_026398715.1). Next base: position 550 of record JAPLSI010000148.1, on the reverse strand, counting down.
CTCGACCGTCCGCTGGACTTCACTGCGGCTGCCGCCAGCAAGGTGGCTTCCCTGATTGCCGAAGAAGGCAACCCGGCGCTGAAGCTGCGCGTGTATATCAGCGGCGGCGGCTGTTCGGGCTTCCAGTACGGCTTCACTTTCGATGAAGAACGCAGCGAAGACGACCTGGCGCTGGAGCGCGATGGCGTGACCTTGCTGGTCGATCCGCTCAGCCTGCAATACCTGATGGGCGCGGAAGTGGACTATCGCGAAAGCCTGCAAGGCGCGCAGTTCGTGATCCGCAATCCCAACGCAAAATCCACCTGCGGATGCGGCAGCAGCTTTTCGGTGTGAGCCAGGCGCCGCGGCAATACGCATTCCAGCATCCCGGCCTCGATCGGGCCGAACACCTGCGCGAAGACCTCGATGCCTTGCATCGGCACTGGCCCGGCGCGCGCGTGCTGGTGGTCGACGACGACGGCCGCATCCTGTTTTCGGGCAGCGAGGACGAACCGCAATTCCTGGTCGGTGACCAGCTTGCGGGCCGCGGTCCGGATGCCGCGGTCTTCCT
>JAPLSI010000203.1 GCA_026398715.1 Gammaproteobacteria bacterium | reverse complement strand
TCGAGCAGATACTGGAAGTCCGCCTCGGTCTCGCCCGGAAAGCCGACCACGAAGCTTGATCGCACGGCTATCTCGGGGCAAACTTCGCGCCAGGCCTTTAGGCGTTCGAGCACTTTGGCCTCGTTCGCCGGGCGCTTCATGCGCTTGAGCACGCTGGGGCTGGCGTGCTGGAAGGGGATGTCGAGATACGGCAGTAGTTTTCCGTCCGCCATCAAGGGAATGATGTCGTCCACGTGCGGGTACGGGTAGACGTAATGCAGACGCGTCCACAGGCCCAGTTCGGAAAGACCTTCGCACAGCGCCTTCATGCGCGTCTGGTAGGCCTTGCCGCGCCACGTGCGCTCGGCATATTTCACGTCGACGCCGTAAGCACTCGTGTCCTGCGAAATCACCAGCAGTTCCTTCACCCCACCCATCGCCAGCTTCTCGGCTTCGCGCAGCACCTCGTCGACCGGGCGCGAGACCAGATCGCCGCGCATCGACGGGATGATGCAGAAACTGCAGCGGTGGTTGCAGCCTTCGGAAATCTTCAGATAGGCGTAGTGCTTCGGGGTGAGCTTGATGCCGACGTCGTTTTCATCGAGGCGACGCGGCACCAGATCGGTGAACGGGTCGTGCGTCGGCGGCAGCGCCTTGTACACCGCGGCCATCACGCTCTGGTAATCCTGCGGCCCGGTGATCGCCAGTACGCCTGGATGCGCTTCGCGGATCTGTTCGGGGCGCTTGCCCAGGCAGCCGGTGACGATGACCTTGCCGTTCTCGGCCATCGCCTCGCCGATGGCGTCAAGCGACTCGGTCACCGCCGAGTCGATGAAGCCGCAGGTGTTCACCACCACCACGTCGGCATCGTCGTAGGTCTGCACGATGTCGTAGCCCTCGACCTTGAGCTGGGTGAGGATGCGTTCGGAATCGACCAGCGCCTTCGGGCAACCGAGGCTGACGAAGCCGACCTTGCGGCCGTGGGCGGAAATATCGGGCAGGGACATGGATACGATCCGGATGTGTACGAATGCCGGAGCCGCGGAATGGGCTGCGTGCAGGGAAAAACGGTGGCGCAGTATACCGCCCCGCCCCGCGCGCCCTTCGCAACGCCCCGGATCGCGACGGCGGCGTTAGGATGACGCTCTCCGGCAGCACGAGATCGACCCATGGGCGAATGGACGCCACTGACCACACCCGCCGGCCCGGTCCGGGCCTGGCTGTCGCGACCGGAGACGCCGCCGCTGGGCGCGGTGGTAGTGATCCAGGAGATCTTCGGGGTGAACCCGCATATCCGCCGGGTCACCGATCGCTTCGCGAAAGCCGGTTTAACGGCGATGGCCCCGGCGTTGTTCGATCCGGTCAGGCCCGAGGTCGAGCTGGGCTACGACGAGGCAGGAACATCGACAGGCCGCGAGCTGGCTGCCGAACTGGGGTTCGAACGCGCGCTGCAGGTGGTGGCCGCGTCCGCGCGGTGGCTGCACGAGTCCGGCCATCGAGTGGGCGCGGTCGGCTTCTGCTGGGGCGGCACCGTGGCGATGCTGGCCAATACCCGCCAGGGCCTGACA
>JAPLSI010000172.1 GCA_026398715.1 Gammaproteobacteria bacterium | reverse complement strand
AAGCTTTACACCGTGCTGCGCAGCGGCTACAGCCTGCGCGACCTGCGCCAGGACCTGATTGCCGGATTGACCGTGGCAGTGGTCGCGCTGCCCTTGGCCATGGCCTTGGCGATAGCCAGCGGCGCGGCGCCGGAAAAGGGTTTGCACACGGCGATCGTGGCCGGCTTCCTGATCTCTTTCCTGGGCGGCTCGCGCGTGCAGGTCGGCGGCCCGACCGCAGCCTTCATCCCGGTGGTGTTCGTGGTCATCGAGCGCTTCGGTTATGGCGGCATGATCCTGTGCACCCTGCTGGCCGGGCTGATCCTGATCGCTGCGGGGCTGCTGCGCCTGGGCGTGCTGATGCGCTACATGCCGCAGCCCGTCATCACCGGTTTCACCGCGGGCATTGCGGTGAGCATCTTCACCAGCCAGGTGAAGGATCTTTTTGGTTTGTCGATCGAAAAACTGCCGGGCGCGTTCGTGCCGAAGTGGCAGGCGTACGCCGCGCACATGGACAGCATCAACCCGGCCAGCGTGGCGATGGCGTTGGGTTGCCTGGCGGTGATCATCGGCGTTCGTCGCTGGCGGCCATTGTGGCCGGGCTTCCTGATTGCGGTGGTGCTCGGCTCGTTGGCGAGCGTGCTGCTGGCCGATTTCTCGCTCGCGCATTCGGCGCCGACCATCGGCTCTGTTTTTGGCGCCATTCCCGCCGCGTTGCCGGCGTTCGAATTCCCGCATATTCCGTTCGAGCGCACCGGCGAGATGTTGCCCGCGGCGCTGACCATCGCCTTCCTCGGCGGCGTCGAGTCGTTGTTGTCGGCCGTGGTGGCCGATGGCATGACCGGCGGGCGGCACCGGTCCAATGGCGAACTGGTCGCGCAGGGCGTGGCCAACTGCGCATCGGCGTTGTTCGGTGGACTGCCGGCAACGGGCGCGATCGCGCGCACCGCGACCAATATCCGCGCCGGCGCGCGCAGCCCGGTCGCCGGCATCGCGCATGCGCTGTTCCTGTTGTTGTTCATGCTGGTGGCGGCGCCCTTGATGGCCTACGTGCCGCTGGCGGCGCTGGCCGCGGTGCTGGTGGTGGTGGCCTGGAACATGAGCGAGATCGAACAGTTCAAGCACCTGCTGCGCGGCCACTGGGGCGACCGGCTGGTGCTGCTGGTGACCTTCGCGCTCACTGTCGCTTTCGATTTGACGGTGGCCATTGAAGTGGGCGTGGTGCTGGCGGCGTTCCTGTTCATGCATCGCATGAGCGAGGTGGTGTCGGTCAGCAATGACAGCGACGCGCAGGATGAGTTGAACGACTCCGATGGGGACGAGGAGCCGGACCAGCGCGACCGGTTGCCGCCGGGCGTCGCGGCCTTCCGCATTTCGGGGCCGTTGTTCTTCGCGGTGGCCAACCGGCTCGATGAAGTACTCGACCAGTTTCCGGTGCCGCCCAAGGTGTTCATCCTGCGCATGCGCCTGGTGCCCTTGATCGATGCCTCGGGCGCCTATGCCTTGCGCCAGTTCCTGTCGCGCTGTGCGCGGCATGGCACGCAGGTGATCCTGTCGGGCGTGCAGCCCCAGCCGCACGCGCTGCTGATCAGCCAGGGCCTGGGCGATGAGTCCAACCTGCTGGGCATGGCCGATGGCTTCGACACGGCCCTGGAATGGGCGGCCCAGGCCGTGGCAGCCGGGGACAAAGCCGGGGCCTGAACCGCTGGTGCTTGGCTCAACGGTCCGGGCCACCGATAATGCCCGCCCGCAAGACCTTCCGAGATTTCCATGACCCTCGATTCACTGCTCGCCTTCGCCGGCGAACACGCGCTGCTGTCCCTGGCCCTGCTGGGACTGACCCTGGCGCTGGTCTATACCGAGGTCGCCCGCTTGTTCAGCGGCTTCAAGTCGGTCAATCCGGCCGGCCTGACCGCGCTGATCAACCGTGAAGACGCGCTGCTGGTGGACCTGAGCGCCAGCACCGACTTCGAAAAAGGCCATATCCCGGGCGCGAAGAACGTGGCCCCCAGCCAGTTCGACCCCGAAAGCAAGCTGCTGGCCAAGGTCCGCGACCTGCCAGTGGTGGTGACCTGCCGCAGCGGCACCGCTTCCGCCGACGCTGCCAAGAAGCTGGTGAAGGCCGGCTTCAAGAAGGTCTACTGGCTCGACGGCGGCATCGGCGCCTGGCAGCAGGCCAACCTGCCGCTGACCAAGGGCCGCTGACCCCCCCAGGGGCCCGAAAACCCGGCCACAGGCCGTGTCCCGGGCCCTATGACATAATATTTCGTTTCCGCATTTCTCCGGAGTATCCGCAATGACCGACCAGACCAACCCCGTCGTCGCCGACGGCAACGCCCAGGCCCAGGCCCAGTTCACCGTAGAAAAGATCTACGTGAAGGACGTTTCCTTTGAGGCGCCGAATGCGCCGGCCGTGTTCAACGAGCAGGGCCAGCCGCAGCTCAACATGAACCTCAACCAGAAAGTCGGCCGCCTCGAAGGCGACCTGTTCGAAGTGATCCTCGGCGTCACGCTGACCTGCACCTTGAACGACAAGACCGTGTACCTGGCTGAAGTCGAACAAGCCGGCATCTTCGGCCTGGCCGGTTTCGACGACCGCACCCTGGACATGATGCTCGGCACCTATTGCCCGAACGTGTTGTTCCCGTACGTGCGCCAGTCGATCAGCGACCTGATCACCAACGGCGGCTTCCCGCCCTTCTACATGCAGCCGATCAATTTCGAAGCGCTGTATGCCGAAGGCCTGCGTCGTCGCGCCGAAGGCCAGCAGGGCGGCTCGGTTACGGTTGCCGAGGGCGGCAACGCCTGAATCGGCCCGCATCGGTAGCCTTGGTGGCTGCATGAGCGAAGAAAAGAAGCTGAACATCACCGTGCTCGGGGCAGGTTCCTGGGGCACGGCGTTGGCTGCGCTGCTGGCGCGGCACGATTACCCCACCACGCTGTGGGGGCGCAACGCTGCGCAGATAGAAGCGATAGACAAGCAACACGAGAACACGCGCTACCTGCCGGGCATTCCCTTGCCGGCATCCTTGCGCGCAACGACCGATCTTGCCGCCGCGGTGCAATCGGCCGAACTGTTGCTGGTGGTCACGCCGAGCCACGCCTTCAACCAGACCCTGCATGCCTTGGCGCCGTTGCGCAGGCCAGGCACCGGCGTGGCCTGGGCGACGAAGGGCTTCGAGCCGGGCTCGGGTCGCTTCCTGCACGAAGTGGCGGCCGAGATCCTCGGTCCCGACGTCCCGCTTGCCGTGGTGACCGGTCCATCGTTCGCGCGTGAAGTGGCGATCGGCTTGCCGACGGCGGTCACCGTGCATTCGGACGACGAGGATTTTGCGTTGCTGGTCGCCGAGGCGCTGCATGGTCCTGCATTCCGCGCCTACACCGGCAGCGACATGCTGGGCGCCGAGTTGGGCGGTGCGATGAAGAACGTGCTCGCCGTGGCGACCGGCGTCGCCGACGGCATGAGCCTGGGCTTGAATGCGCGCGCCGGCCTGATAACCCGTGGCTTGAACGAAATGCTGCGACTCAATGTCGCGCTGGGCGGTCGCGCGGAAACGTTGATGGGCCTGGCCGGCCTGGGCGACCTGGTGCTTACCAGCACCGGCGATCTGTCCCGCAACCGCCGCCTTGGCCTGGCCCTGGGCCGCGGCCAGTCCATCAGCGAGGCGGTGAAGGAAATCGGCCAGGTGGTGGAGTCGGTGGACACGGTGGATGAAGTGATGCGCCTGGCCAATCGCCATGGCATCGAGCTGCCGATCTCGGAACTGGTGCAGCGTGTGTTGCACGAAGAGATCACGCCGAAGGAAGGCCTGAAGATCATCCTGGCGCGCGAGCAGAAGCCCGAATATCCGGAAGGCCTGTTCGAAGCGCACTGATTTCATTGCCTTCGCGCGAGTACGTTGCCAAAGAAAAAAAGCCCGGCCGAAGCCGGGTTTTTTCATTCCGCGCGTGGCTTGCGATCAGAAGCTGGCGCGCACGCCCAACAGGTAGGCCTGGTCGCCGTTGCCGACTTCGGCTTCAGCAGTAACGCCCCACATCGGGTTGAACTTGTACTGCGCGCCGACGGTGCCGGACACGTCACCGCTGTAATCGCTCAGGTCGTAGTAGTTGGCCTTGACGAAACCTTCGAAGTTCTTGGTCATGGCCGAACGCACGCCGACCGACGCACGGCCGCCGTCGATGTTGACGCCGCCGCCGCGGGCATTGCGATAGGCCAGTTCAGTGATCAGGTCGGTCTGGTCGGCGATGGCATGGTGATAGCCCAGGCCCACTTCGTTGGCCTTGACGTTGACGTCGCCCAGCGGCGTGTCGGCGTCGAGCCAGCTGTAGCCCGCCAGGCCGTACAGGCCGGACGCGCCGAATTCGTAGGAACCACGCAAGCCCCAGCCATCGGTGCTGTTGTCGAGGTTGGCGTAGTTGCCCTCGATCCAGTTGTAGCTGAGGTCCTTTTCCTGCGCCTGCGCGGCGAACGGAAGGGCGGCAGCGAGAGCCAGTGCAAACAGCGACTTGTTCATGATCGTTATCCTTGATTTCAAGACATGGGCTCCTTGGGGGAGCGGCGCCAGTGTCGCGGCCGCATCCGCAATTTCCACTTAACTGCATGATCCTGAACGGGGAACTTAATCGCCCGCACGGAGAAAAACCCTTAACAATTCCATGAGTGGCGCGGCGCGCATTTCGCGCGCGCATGAAAAAAGCCCGGCTTTCGCCGGGCTTTTCTTCAAGCGATGTTGCAGGTATCAGAAGCTGGCGCGCACGCCGAGGCCCCAGGTGTCGATCGTTTCGCCACCGAGCTTGGTGGTGTCGTACGAACCAACGATGCCCCAGGTCTGGTTGATGTGGAACACGCCACCGACGCGGCCGCCGAACTCGCCGTCGCCAAAGTCATTGATGTTGGTGTAGTACAGCTTGACGTTGCCTTCGAACTTCGGGTTGAAGTTGCCGCGGAAGCCGGCGGCAACGCGGTAGCCGTCGGCGCTGTCGGAGGCGATGCCGAGATCGACGCCGACGTTGACATAGCCCACTTCAGCGATGAAGTCGGCCTTGTCGTTCATCGCGCGACGCCAGCCAAGGTTCAGCACGGTTTCGTCGAAACCGATGTCGAAATCGCCGTTGTCGACGTTGCGATAGGAGACCGAACCGTAGAAATTCTCATTGAACGCGAACGAACCTTCCAGGCCGTAGCCATCGAAGTTTTCGCCGACGAAATCGGAGTTCAGGTAGCTGGCCTGCACGTAGTTGTAGTTCAGCTCGCCGGCCTGTGCCGAGATCGGGAGGATGGCGGCCAGGGCAAGTGCAATAAGGGAACGCTTCATATTTTTTTAGGATCCTGAAAAAAGAAATGCCACGTCCATGGGGCGTGGCAGCCGACTTGTGTCGAGCCGCCGAGGAGGATACGTGAGCGCGCGCCGAATAAAAACCTGCCGAAGGTCATGCCGACTGCGATCAGCGCATCGCAAGATTCAGCGCATCGCGAAATCGTGCTGGCGCCAGGCCTCGAATACAGCAACGGCGACGGCATTCGACAGATTGAGGCTGCGTTGGCCTTCCCGCATCGGAATGCGCAGCCGCTGCGAAGTTGGGATGTCCTCGAGTAATGACTCAGGTAGTCCGCGCGACTCGGGGCCGAACAGCAGCGCATCACCGGCTTGGTATTCGATCTTGTCGTGGCGAACCGATGCGCGCGTCGAAAAGGCGAACAGTCGCGGCGAATCGATCGCCGCCAGGCAAGCAGGCAGGGATTCGTGCACGCGGACGTTTGCAAATTCGTGGTAGTCGAGTCCCGCGCGGCGCAGGCGCGCGTCGTCGAGTTCGAAACCCAGGGGACCGATCAGGTGCAATTCGGCGCCGGTGTTTGCGCACAGGCGGATGATGTTGCCGGTATTCGGCGGAATTTCCGGTTGCCACAGCAGGACACGAACCATGCCGCAGTTTACGCGCGGCAGGGCGCCTTCCAGCGAACCACCAGTTGGCCCAGGTCGGCCGGCGCCTGCGAAAGCACCAGGATGCGGGACTTGCCGCCGTCGATTTTGCATAAGCCTTCAAGCAGGCGCTGCTGCGCGATGTGGGCAACGTGGGCCCGGGCCTCGGCCTGCACCGGCTCGCCGGCCACGAAACCCAGCAGCACGAACATGGCCAGCATGGGCAAGGCGAGTGCGCCGCGGTTGAGTTGGGTGGAAAGGTTCATGGCTGGCTCCGGTTGCATCGGTTCAACAGGGATTTAGCAGGAACCGTGCCATCCAGAAAAACGTTTTAAATCAGAGATTTGCGGCGCCGCCTGGGTGTCCGTTCCCGGTCGCCGGCGTCCGCTTCAGCGTCCGGTCCGGCACGCGGACAGGGGCGTCGCGGCGGCGGCCTGCCAGCGGCCCTCGTCGGAGCTGGCGGCAGACTTCGGAAAATCGATGCGCGCGACAAGCTGGCCCTTGCCGGCGTCGTCGCGCAGGTTGCTCAGGCCCTGGAAGCGCAACAGGCGCTGGCTGGCCTGTCCGTAGCTGACCTCGATGCTGGGCGCGACCAGCCCCAGCAAGCCATCGAGCTTGAGCTGGAAGACCCAGGCCATCTCGCCGGCAATCATGGCTGCGCCCTGGCGGCGGACCGAGAAGGGCAGGCTGCGCAGGCGCGAAGGCAGCGCGAATTCCAGGGGCATCGCGCGGCCCGCCGCCAGCGCCGACCAGTGGCGGCGGATGAACTCGTCGAAGCCGGCGTCCGCAACGAAGCCGGACTTGTCGATGCGCGCCAAACGCTCGGCCACCGCGCCCGGCGCCTGAAAGAACAGGGTTGGCGCGGACGCGCGGCGAAGGCCTTCGCGATGGCCGTGGCGGCGGTCTTCGAAGGCGAATGCAGGAGAGATGGCCGAGTTGCGGTAGTCCACGCGCTTGCGGGCGAACGGCGTGCCATCCGGGCAGCGATACAGGACAAGGCGCTCCACCGGGCGGCCGGCCTGGCTGCGGATCCAGTGTTGTTCCCGATACATTTCGGCCGACGTGGCCGGGTTGCGCGCGACCCCTTCCTCGAACGCAAGCGCAGGGTCGGCAGCCAGCGACTGGCCCGCGAACAGGGCGCAGGACAGGGCGCATAAGCGGGTCGTAAAGGCCGTGTGCATGGCCAACTATGCCCATCGACCTAGTGTACGCCGCGTAAATCGCGGCTAGGATGTAGGGCGTTTTTCCATCCGTCCCTTCCCAGGTGTACCCCATGACCCAGCCGTCGCGCCCCAACCGCGCCCGTTACCTCGTGCTTGCCCTCGGCCTTGCGCTTGGCACCGCCAGCACGATTCCCGCCTCCTTCGCCAAGACGCCCGCGGCCGCTGCGCCGATCGGCGTGGACATCGCCTACGAGCAATTCACCTTGCCCAACGGCTTGCGCGTGGTCGTGCACACGGACCGCAAGGCCCCGATCGTCGCGGTGAACATCTGGTACCACGTGGGTTCGAAAGACGAACCGCAGGGCAAGTCCGGCTTCGCCCACTTGTTCGAACACCTGATGTTCCAGAGCTCGGAAAACCATCCGGGTGAATACTTCGCACCGTTCAAGCAGGTCGGCGTGACCGACCAGAACGGCACGACCAATACCGACCGCACCAATTATTTCCAGAACGTGCCGACCACCGCGCTTGATACCGCGTTGTTCATGGAATCGGACCGCATGGGCCACCTGCTTGGCGCCATCGACCAGGCCGACCTGGACGAACAGCGCGGCGTGGTGCAGAACGAAAAGCGCCAGGGCGAGAACCAGCCCTACGGCCGCACATACAACGCACTCGTCGACAAGATCTATCAGAAGACGCATCCCTACGGCCATACCGTCAT
>JAPLSI010000222.1 GCA_026398715.1 Gammaproteobacteria bacterium | reverse complement strand
ATCGACGGCCGCGACACCAAGACCGTGCGCCAGATCGTCGCCGAAGTGGGCGTGCTGCCGCGTGCCCATGGTTCCGCCCTGTTCACCCGTGGCGAGACGCAGGCGCTGTGCGTGGCCACCCTGGGTACCGGGCAGGACGAGCAGATCATCGACGCGCTTGAGGGCGAGTACCGCGAGCAATTCATGCTGCACTACAACTTCCCGCCCTATTCGGTCGGTGAAGCGGGCCGCATGATGGGTCCGAAGCGTCGCGAAATCGGCCACGGCCGCCTCGCGCGCCGCGGCGTGCAGGCGATCATGCCGACGATGGAGAGCTTCCCGTACACGATTCGCGTCGTGTCGGAGATCACCGAGTCGAACGGTTCCTCGTCGATGGCTTAGGTCTGCGGTTCGTCGCTGGCCCTGATGGACGCCGGCGTGCCGGTGAAGACGCCGGTCGCGGGTATCGCGATGGGCCTGATCAAGGAAGGTTCCGACTTCGCCGTGCTGTCCGACATCCTGGGTGACGAAGATCACCTGGGCGACATGGACTTCAAGGTCGCAGGTTCCGAAGGTGGTATTTCCGCGCTGCAGATGGACATCAAGATCGACGGCATCACCGAAGAGATCATGAAGGTCGCGCTGGCCCAGGCCAAGCAGGGCCGCCTGCACATCCTCGGCGAAATGGCCAAGGCACTCAGCGCCCCGCGTGCTGAAATGTCGGAATACGCGCCGCGCCTGCTGACCATGAAGATCCATCCGGACAAGATCCGCGAAGTGATCGGCAAGGGCGGTTCCGTGATCCAGGCGATCACCAAGGAAACCGGCACCCAGATCGACATCCAGGACGACGGCACGATCGTCATCGCGTCGGTCAACGCCGCCGCTGCCCAGGCCGCGAAGGCGCGCATCGAGCAGATCACGTCCGACGTCGAGCCGGGTCGCATCTACGAAGGCAAGGTCGCCAAGATCATGGACTTCGGTGCATTCGTCACCATCGCCCCGGGCAAGGATGGCCTGGTGCACGTGTCGCAGATCTCCAACGAGCGCGTCGAGAAAGTCGGCGACAAGTTGAAGGAAGGCGACCTGGTCAAGGTCAAGGTGCTTGAAGTCGACAAGCAGGGCCGCATCCGCCTGTCGATGATCAAGGCGGCTTTTTTTATGCATTCATCACCGCTGCGGGGCGACTACTTCCAGAACGGAATGCGGTAACGCTTTGCCTTTTCGCCACGTTTTACAGGTGCGCCCAGGCTGATTTCGTGGCGACCGCTCGCCAGGCTGGCCACGGGCAGCATCGCCAGCATGCCGCGTTGTCCGCTGGCTGGGTCGGCGCTCGCCTCGAAGACAACCACCACTGGTTTTCCATCCAGTTCGATGGCGCTGATGCGCGCGAGGCAATCCAGGCTGGCGACGGAGTCGGCCGTCGATCGGTTGGCTGCCAGCACATCCGGGCAGGCTGTTTCCATGACATGCGTATGCAGGCGCGGGATGAAAGGCACGAACAAGGGCAGGTAGTCACCCGAGGCCACGCGGTCGGGTATGAAGGGCATCGGCCTGCGTGTGCCAAGGTCGCCGCGCAGGCTGCCGTAGAAATCATTGACGACGCTACGCCCTCCGCTGGGATCCGCCCGCGGCCAGCCGGCATCGTCGCCGAGTTGCAGGCGACCAGAATTGGCCAACGCCGAAATCATCAGCACTCCCACCACGGGGGCCATAAAGGCTGCGGCGATCAGGCCGGCCCGACGGCCGCCCTCGTGGCTTGCGAACAGCGCTACCAGCAAGTTGCCGCTGCTGTCGAGACCCAGGCTGCGGTAAGGGCGGAGCACTTGCGTGAGTGTGCGGGCAGGCCAACCCGTCGGGTCAAGGCGCTTGCCCAGTTGCTGGTCCAGCAGTTGAGCGGTGAGCAGGGGAACCAGCACCACGCCAAACACGATGTAGAACGAAAGCGCGGCCAACCGGGGGCCGGCAACCGCGTCCAGCATCCATGCCACCAGCATGCCGACCAGGGCCAGCACGACCGGCATCAACAGGATCATCGCGGCACCGAAGCCTATGCCGAAGACGCGCGTGGCGCGATTGTCGGCCGCTTCGATCGCGTCGGGCACTGGCGTGGAGTTGCTCGCGGCGAGTGCGCGGGACACAGGGCCCATGCGCATTTTTTCCCAGCGAATACCTCCGGGATAAACCGAGTCCATACCCACCAGCGCGACCCAATACGCGCGCAGGCACAAATGCGCCAGGAAGGTGGCGATTAGCGTGTATAGGACCAGGTTGCAGTAGGCCCAGGTCGCCGAGATCAGGAAGCTGAAGGCCTCCGAGCTGCCGTTGAGCAGCGGCGTGTGCACGACGTCGAGCAGGGACGGTAGCTGCAACAGGCCGACGATGGTGCCGGCCGAAACCAGCAACTCCATTTCCCAGGTCGGCGTGGTACGCGTGGAAAGCCCGGGTTGGTTCGCCGCATCTGGTTCCGTCATCCGTCTTGCCTCCGGGAATACGGAGGAATGTTATCTCAACAAAAAACGGGACGCTTGCGCGCCCCGTTCTGTGTCAGGCAATGCGGCAGGGGATCAGCGGTTCAGCGCTGCCTCCGCTGCTGCAATTTCTGCCTGCTTCTTGGCGATCATGTCGCCGATGGGTGGGCCCTGGAATCGCTTGTTCTCGAGCGCGAACCAGACAATGGCGGTCAGGATGAAGAAGCCGATGGTGATCTTCAAGGCCATGGCGTTGGGCGGCTGCACGCCGATCACGAAGATCAGCACCATCGCGACGATGGAAAGGAAGGCGAACAGCTTGAACACTGCCGGACCCAGGTCCCAGGGGCCCATCACCGGCCACTTGGAGGTGCCATGCGCGAACAGGCCCAGCGCGATCGGTATCGCGAAGGAGAAGAACAGGAAGATCACGGTGCAGGATACGACGATGGTGTAAACCGGCGTCACTCCGCCCGCTTCCACCGCCTTCGCGCCCCAGACGAACAGCACCGACAGGATGGAGCCTGCCCAGATCGCGTGCACCGGCGTGCGGTACTTCGGGGAAACGGACGCAAGCGATTTGGAGAACGGCAAGCCGCCATCGCGCGAGAAAGCAAACATCATGCGCGAGATGGAAGTGACCGTCGCCAGTCCGCACAGGAACTGCGAAATGGCAATCGCGGCGTACAGGACCGTCTTGATCGGTGACTGGACCTGGGTGTCCATTGCCCAGAAAAATACGTTCCAACCTTGCTTGGCGGCGTCATCCATGTTCGGCAGCATCAGGACGAAGGAGCAAAGCATGACGTAGCCGAACAAGGCCGACCACAAGACAGAGCTGACGATGCCACGCGGAACCGAGTGGGATGCCTTCTTGGTTTCCTCGGCCGTGTGCGCGGAGGCGTCGTATCCGGTGATGGTATAGATAGGCAGCAACAAACCGAGCGCGAACACCCAGCCACCCGACACTTCCGGCCAGACGTTGGCGCCGGCTTCACCCGAATAGTTGGAGAAGGTGAACAGGCGTCCGAACTCGTAGCTCGGCGCGTAGGCCAGGCAGACTGCCGTCAGTCCGAGCGCCGTTGCGAAGATCAGGTAGCCCGAGAAGTCAGTGAGCTTTGCCGTCAGGCTGATGCCGAAGTGGTTGATCAGGGCCATCGCGCCGGTGATGATCGAAAGGAATACGACCAGCGTCGTCATCGAATCAGTGATGCCGAATTGCGCGCCAAAAGCACCGAGGAAGAAATAATAGGTGCCGACGTTGATCGCGCCCAACACCGTCACCAACCCGAGCAGGTTGAACCATGCCGTCAGCCAGCCGGTGAACCGGTTGCCCAGGATCGAACCCCAGTGATAAAGGCCGCCTGCCGTCGGATAGGCGGATGCGATCTGCGCCATGGCGATGGCGAACACGCCGGAAATCAGGCAGCCCAGGGGCCAGCCGATTCCGATGGCCGCGCCACCCGCGCCCGAGGTGGCCTGTGCCAGCGAGTTGATGCCGCCGGACAGGATGCAGATGATCGAGAAAGATATTGCGAAGTTCGAGAACCCGCCCATGCTTCGCGCCAGTTCCTGGGCATAGCCCATGGCGTGCAGCTGTTTGGTGTCCTCGTCGTGCGCCGACCCGGCGCCGGGTTGTTCAGGATTCATGTCGTTCCCCTTGAAAGGTTAAGTCACACGTCTATCCCCGCTTGCAAAACTCCCTTGGCATCGCGCTCGAGCGAACGCGATCAACCTTGCTCCATCAGCGCAATCGACCCTGTGTCGCCGCTGAAAAAATACTCGCAGCCCCGGCGAGGTCAAGCGGTACCGGGTTGCCCGACGCCGAGGGATCGACGATCGCCATTTCGGCGACCAGTCCCGCCCGGGCATCGTCCACGCCCAATTCGGGCAGTGTATGCGGCACGCCGATGGTCCGCCGCAGGTCCAGGACGAAGCGCTGGAAGCTCTCGAATCCAGGCTCCGGCAGGTCCAGGTAGGCGGCCAGCCGGGTGATGCGCCCGGCGATGGCGTCGCGGTTGAAGTCCAGTACGTACGGCATGAAAGTCGCGTTGGTCATGCCGTGGTGGGTGTCGTACAGCGCGCCCACTGGGTGCGACAGCGCGTGCATGCCGCCCAGGCCCTTCTGGAAGGCCGTGGCGCCCATCAGGGCCGCCGCCATCATGTCGGACCGGGCATCCAGGTCTTCGGGCGCCTGCACGGCGCGCACGAGCGAGCGGGCGACCAGGCGCATGCCCTCGACGGCGATGCCGTCGGCCATGGGATGGAAACCGGGCGCACAGTAGGCCTCGAGGCAATGCGACAACGCGTCCATGCCCGTGCCCGCGGTGATCTTCGAGGGCATGCCCACCGTCAACGTGGGGTCGCAGATCACCACCTTCGGCATCATCTTCGGGTGGAAGATGATGCGCTTGGTATGCGTGCGATCGTCGGTGAGTACACCGGCGCGTCCGACTTCGGACCCCGTGCCCGCGGTCGTCGGCACGGCGATGACCGGCGCGATGCCATCGGGGTCGGCGCGTGTCCACCAGTCGCCGATGTCCTCGAAGTCCCAAACCGGCCGTGACTGGCCGCTCATGAAGGCGATCAGCTTGCCCATGTCCAGGCCGCTGCCGCCGCCGAATGCGACCACGCCATCGTGGCCGCCATCGCGATAGGCCTGCAGCCCGTCGCGAAGATTGGCTTCGACCGGATTGGGCTTGAGGTCCGAGAACAATCCCACGCCCAGGCCGGCCGCGCGAAGCGATTCGACCGCGGCCACGGTGATCGGCGCGCGTGCGAGGCCGCTGTCGGTGACCAGCAACGGACGAAGGATGCCGTGCGCCTTGCAGTTGTCCGCCAGTTCGCCGATGCGGCCGGCGCCGAATCGGACGGTGGTGGGGTAGTTCCAGTTGGCTGACGGAGGCATCGATTCAGATCTCGTGGCGAAGGTGGAAGGACTTGGGGCGGGTCAGGGTTTCGTAGCCGACGCGGGAAAGCGTGGCACCTCGGCCGGTGTTCTTCACGCCGGTCCAGGCCAGGGCCGGGTCGAGCGCGTCGCAGCGATTCATGAAGACGGTACCCGTCGCGATGCGGTCGCCGATCCGTTCGGCTGCTTCGAGGTCCATGGTCCAGATGGATGCGGTCAGGCCGAACTCGCTGTCGTTCATCAGCGCGATCGCTTCCTCGTCGTCATCCACCGCCATGATGCCGACCACCGGGCCGAAGCTTTCGTCGCGCATCACCGACATGCGGTGGTCCACATCCACCAGAACCTGCGGCGCAAGATAGGCGGAGCCCGGCCGATCGGCGGGAAAGTCCGCAGGGTCTATCAGCGCGCGCGCGCCCATGGCGACCGCGTCGGTGATCTGGCGGCGAATGAATTCCGCCGCCGACGGCTTGATTACCGGCCCAAGTGTCGTGGCCTCGTTCAAGGGACTGCCCAGCACGTATTGGCGAGTGAGTGCGACGAAGCGGTCGACGAATTCGGGATACACGCTTCGATGCACGTAGATGCGCTCGATGCCGCAGCAGCTTTGCCCGGAATTGAAGAAGCTGCCATCGACCAGGTTTTCGACGCTGTGGGCGAGATCGGCATCGGCACGCACGTAGGCCGGATCCTTGCCGCCCAATTCCAGGCCCAGGCCGAGGAAGTGCCCGGACGCTGCGGATTCCATCGCCCGGCCGCCGGCGACCGAGCCGGTGAAGTTGACCTGCTGCACGCGGCCCGAGCCGATGATCGCCGCGGTCTGGCCGTGGTCGAGCACGAGGTTCTGGAACAGGCCTTCGGGGAGTTTGGCGAGACGGAACGCTTCGGCAAATCGCTCGCCGACCAGCAAGGTCTGCGTAGCGTGCTTGAGGATGACGCTGTTGCCTGCCATCAGGGCCGGAATGATGGAGTTCACCGCCGTCAGGTAGGGATAGTTCCAAGGCGCAATGACAAGCACCGTGCCGAGCGGCTCGCGCTTGATGAGGCGATGGAAGCCGGGCTTTGGTCCCGGGTCGATCGACGCGAGCGCTTCGGGCGCGATGGCAATCATGTAGCGCGCGCGTTCCTCGAAGCCGCGAAGCTCGCCCGCGCCATAGCGAACCGGTCGGCCCATCTGCCAGGCAAGCTCGGGCACGATCTGGTCGCGCATGGACAACATCGCATCGACCGCAGCGGTGCAGAAGGCCGCGCGTTCCGACAGCGGGCGACGCTTCCATTGCGCCTGCGCGCTCGCTGCGGATTGCAGCGCAGCCTCCACCTCGCTTTCAAAGGCATTGCGTCGTTCGACGTAAACCAGGCCGTCCACGGGTGAAACAAGTTGTACCTGTGTGCTCATGCTGTCCTCAATAACGCTCGAAGCCGCGGCGCAATTCCCAGTCGGTCACCCGGCGGTCGTATTCCAGTTGTTCCCAGTCGGCGGTATGCGCGTAGTGGTCGATGACCTCGTCGCCGAAGGCGGTGCGCAACATCGCCGAGCTGCGCATGGCCGCCGTCGCCTCGCGCAGGGTCTTGGGGACTTCCGGAAGCGCCTCGCCGTAATAGGCATCGCCTTCGAAGGGCGCATCCAGGGTGAGTTTCTCATCGATGCCGGCCAGGCCCGCCGCGATCAGCGCGGCGAATGCCAGGTAGGGATTGAGGTCGGCGCCGCCGATGCGGCATTCGATGCGGATGCCCTTGCTGCCTTCGGCGCACAGGCGAAAACCTGCGGTGCGGTTGTCGCGGCTCCAGATCGCGCGCGTCGGCGCGAAGGTGCCGACCTGGAAGCGCTTGTACGAGTTGATGTACGGCGCCAGGAAGCCGGTGATGTGGCTTGCGTACTTGAGCTGGCCCGCCACCCACGAACGCATCAGAGCCGACATGCCGAATTCCGCTTCGGGTGCGAAGAACAGGGGCTTGGCGCCGTCGCGGTCCCATAGCGAATTGTGGATGTGGCTGCTCGAGCCGGCCAGGTCGTAGCGCCATTTGGCCATGAAGGTGATGGACTTGCCCTGCAGCAACGCGATTTCCTTGCAGGCGTGCTTGATGATGGCGTGCCGGTCGGCCATCTCCAGCGCCTCGCAATAACGCACGTTGATCTCTTCCTGGCCCGGACCCCATTCGCCCTTGGAATTTTCAACCGGTACGCCCGCGGCCTGCAGGTGCTTACGGATTGCCCGCATCACCGGCTCTTCGCGGGTGGTCTGCAGGATGTTGTAGTCCTCGATGTAATGGCCGGCGGTCTTGGGCTTCTGGTAATTCTTTTCGTGGATGTCCTCGTAGCTTTCGTTGAACAGGTAGAACTCCAGTTCGGAGGCGAACATGCCGGTGTAGCCACGGTCGGCAAGGCGCGCCACCTGTTTCTTGAGGATGCCGCGAGGGCTGTGCGGCAAGTCGTGGCCGTGGTGGTCCTGCACGTCACAAAGCACGAGCGCAGTGTTTTCGAGCCAACCGACCTTGCGCAGCGTCGCCATGTCCGGTTTCAGCACGAAGTCGCCGTAGCCCTTGGTCCAGCTGGCGGCGGCATAGCCGGGCACCGGCTCCATGTCGATGTCGTTGGCCAGCAGGTAATTGCAGCAATGTGTTTCCTCGTGGCCGCTGTCGAGGAAATATTCGGCCTGGAAGCGCTTGCCAATCAGCCGGCCCTGCATGTCCACCATGCAGGCGAGCACCGTATCGATGCTTCCTGCAGCGACGTCGATTCGCAATTGTTCCATCGTGTACGAGGGTGAAGTCATCGCTGTTTCCTGGCTGGTCAGCTTGTGGCTGCAATTTCGCGCAGCGCCGATTCGATCGTCCTGCGCAATGTCTGGGCCCATCGCCTTCGCGATGGGGCATCGTCGAGCAAATCATTGCGGACCTCGACCATCGCGCCGCGCAGGCCGCGCGCTTCGCCGTGGCGTTCAAGGCTGTGGTACACGCCATCCTGCGGACCATAGGGCAGGTTGTCGCCGACGCACAGTCCCGGTTCGGCGCGAAGCGCAGCCAGCAAGGCATCAGCCAGCGACCGGTCGTTCCGGGAGATGACGCCTACGTGCCAGGGGCGGTCAACGCCGTGGTAGCGCGGGGTGAACGAGTGGATGGATACCACGCAGGTCGGCAGTCCCGACGCGATGCGCCTATCCACCAGCGCGTCGAGTTCGGCATGGAACGGGGCGTAGATCTGCCGCTGCCTCAGCTCGCGTTGCGAAAGGTCGATTCCGATGTTTCCGGGTATCGGCGTGCCTTCGCTGGTCTCGACGATGGAGTCAGGAGCGTCGATGGGCCGGTTCAAGTCCAGCAGCAGCCGCGAGTAGGTGGCGTGCACGAGCGGCGCGTCGAGCATTTCGGAAAGCTCATCTGCCAGGCCCAGCGCGCCGATGTCCCAGGCGATGTGCCTGGCCTGGTCCTGCGCAGACAGCCCGAGCGCCTCGTACGAATCCGGAATGAAGCGACTGGCATGCTCGCAGATCAGGACCACCGGGCCGCGGCCGTGCAGGTTTCGCACCGCCACGGGCGGGTTCTTCAATGCCAATTCGGCGCTGGCGAGCTGGGGGGCGATAGCGTGATTTCCCGAAAACCAGTTGTAATAATTATTACAGCGGTGTTTCATGTCACTTGCGGTGTTAAAGCTCTAACAAACTGTTCAGGTTGTCAAGTTGATCCATGGAGCAGCGATGGGCCAGACCATAGTGGAACGCCTGCGTGACGGCCTGGATGGTTTTCCGGCGACAGAACGGCGGGTCGCACACCAACTGCTGGCCGAATACCCGGTGGCGGGCCTGCAGAGCGCCACCCACCTGGCACGCGCCGTCGGGGTCAGCCCGCCGACGGTGCTGCGCCTGGTGGGGCGGCTCGGGTTTGCGTCCTACCTCGCTTTCCAGCGCAGCCTGCGGGACGAGCTTTCCGCGCAGCTCAGTTCGCCCCTGGCCAAGCAGCCGTCGCCGGTTCGCAAGGCCCGGTCAGGCAAACCGGAGCCGGCGCATGCCGGATTCTCCGATGCGATCCTTCGCAACCTGCAGGAAACCTTTGCCGGCGTCCCGCCTGGCGAGTTCGACGACATCGTGCGGCTGGTGTCCGACCCGCGACTTCGCATCCACCTGATCGGTGGTCGTTTCACCGACGCGCTGGCCCTGTACCTGTCGGTGCAATTGCGCATCCTGCGGCCGGGCGTGAGCCACATGCAGGAACAGGAATCCAACTGGCGCGACCAGCTGCTGGACATGGGCAAGCGCGACGTACTGGTCATATTCGACATCCGTCGATACCAGGCCAGCCTGCAGCGGCTCGCGCACGCGGCGGCGGCGCGACAGGTGCGCATCGTGCTGCTTACCGACCAATGGCTATCGCCCATCGTCCGGGTCGCCACCCATGTGCTGTCGGCGCGCGTGGCGGTGCCTTCGGTCTGGGATTCGAGCACCGCCTTGATGGCCTTGTCGGAATGGTTGCTGGCCGAAGTGAGCCGGCAGGGTTGGGACAAGAGCCGGCGCCGCATCGAGGAACTGGAAACGATGCTCGGCGGGGAGCGGCAGCCTTGAATCGATTCGCATTGGGCCTTGTGCAGGGAATTGGCGCGGTCTGGGCCAGCCCTTACACGCTGGCGGGCATGGTCGCCGGAATGGCTGCGTTGGCGCTGGGCGCGCGCGCGAAGTTCTCCGATGGCGCCCTGGTCTTCCACCACGTGCCTTTCGGTCCCGGCGGTGCGCTGACTTTGGGCAACGTCATCCTGCACACCGGCAAGAGCCTGGACGAAACAGCGCCCACCTATGCCTGTCGCGCCCATGGCGGCGACGATTGCGTACGCATCGGCGACCACGAGCGCGCGCATGTATACCAGTACCTGGTGTTGGGGCCCTTGTTCGTGCCGCTGTATTTCGCCTTTGGCGGCGTGTCGGCATCGAACCGTTTTGAGCAGGCGGCCGACCGGTATGCGATGACGGGACGCGGCTGGTGGCCGTGGCCGAGGCCGCAGGCCGGCGCGAAACCCTGAGCCCGATTACTGCGGCAGGCCCATCTTGCCGAGCAGTTCGCGGTAGCGCGGGTCCTTGCGCAGGCTGCGCAGCAGTGGATCGTATTTCACTTCCGCCAGGCCGCCGTCGCGTTGCGCGAAGGCGCGGTCGAGCCACTGGAACGCTTCGTCCTTCTGCCCGCGCCACGCATAGGCCTGCGCGACCTGGTAGGCGGCGTTGTGGCCGTAGTCCCTGATCAACGCATCCAGGGCGTGCTGCGACTCCGAGCCGCGGCGAAGGTCATGTTCGGCCAGTGCCGCGCCCAGCAACTGCAAAGGCTCGTAGCCCGATGCCGCGAAGGCGCGCGCGGCATTCTTCGGTTGGTGCTGTTGCAGGTCGATCACGCCCAGGCGGAAATGCACGAACGGGAATTTCGGCTTCAGGGCAAGCGCGCGTTCCTGCGAAAGCCGGGCCTGGTCGAGTTGTCCCGCGCCTTCCTGGTAGTAGCCCAGCGCCTGCCATACGGAGAACAGCAGGGGTTCTGCTTCCGCTGCCTTGCGCGTCGTCTCGATGGCTTCGGGCAGGCGCCCCAGTGATGCGAGCAGGGCGCCGTAGCCTTGCAGGATCCGGGCATCGCCGGGATTGAGCGCGACTGCTTTCTGGAAGTCGGATCGCGCGCCTTCCCAGTCCCATGTGACCGTGGCCCGCAAGTTGCCGCGGGCCCAGTAACCGTCGGCGAGATTGGGATCCAGTTCGATCGCCTTGTCGGCGGCCGCAAGCGCGCGACGCTGGAGTTCGGCAACGTCTGCCGGCGTTTGTGCATAGTCGGCGGCCCAGCCCTGGCTGACCGCGAGTTGCGCATGCGCCGCGGCAAACCCCGGATCGAGCCGGATCACCTCCTGCAGCGCCTCGACGCCTTCGCGCGCGGTATCGGGCGTGCCACGCGACTTGATCTGCCGCGCGCGCAGGAACGCGGTGTAAGCCTGGGGATTCACCGCGCGATGCGCCGCGGGCGTCGCGTCCGCGAGCAATTCCAGCTTCAGCGCCGATACCACGGCTGCCGCGATTTCGTCCTGTACGGCGTAGACATCGGTCAAGTCGCGGTCGTAGGTCTGCGACCACAAGTGGAATCCGGTCTGCGCATTGATCAGCTGCACCGTGATCCGGACCTTGTCGCCGGTCTTGCGCACGCTGCCTTCCAGCAGGTTGGTGACGCCGAGCTTCCGGCCGATGTCCTTCAGGTCCTGGTTCTTGCCCTTGAAGCTGAAGGCGGAGGTGCGGCCGACCACCTGCAGTTCCGGGACCTGCGCGAGCAGGTTGATGAGTTCCTCCGACAGGCCGTCGGAAAAATATTCCTGGTCCTTGCCTTCGCTCATGTCCGCCAGCGGCAGCACGGCGATGGAGGGCTTCCCGGCGCCTTGCATGTCGGCAGCGACCACGGCCGCCGCGGCGAGCGCCACGCGCTTGTTCTCGCGGTTTTCCATGAACATCATCGTCGCGATGACGATTACGCCGATGGGCAGCGCGATCAGCCAGCTGCTGCGTCGCGCGGGCTGGCTGCGCAGGTCTATCTGCGAATCGGAAACCAGCGGCTGGTTGCCTGAAATGGCCGCCTCGACGCGGCGCACCAGGTCGCCGCCGGTCTGCACCCGGTGGGCGGGGTCCTTGGCGAGCAAGGCGTCCACCAGGGGCTGCAGGTATCCCAGGTGTTCGGGCAGGCGTGGGATGGGTGCACTGATGTGCTGCATGCCGATCGCCCAGCCGTCGGTGCCCTGGTAGGGCAGGTGGCCGGTCAACAATTGATAGAAGACCACGCCCAGGCTGTACAAATCGGCGCGACCATCCACTTTTTCGCCGCGCAGTTGTTCGGGGCTCATGTAGTGCGGGGTGCCGATGCTGCTGCCTTCGGTGGTCAGCCCGGTCTGCGTGGCCAGGGCGTGGGCGATGCCGAAATCGGACAGCACGCAGCTGCCGTCGAGGCGACGAAGGATGTTTTCCGGCTTCACGTCGCGATGCACGACGCCCTTGCCGTGCGCGTAGTCGAGTGCGCCGGCGATGTCGCGGACCACGCGCAGGGCGAAACGCGGGTCCTCGCGGCCTTCGATCAGGTTCGCGATCGTTCCGCCGGGCTCGTAGCCCATCGCCATGTAGGGACTACCCTCGTGCACGCCAACATCGTGGATGGCGACGATATTGGGATGGTGCAGCTGCGCGGCGAAACGAGCCTCGCGCAGGAAGCGTTCGGTGGCGACCGGGTCCTTGGCCAGCGATGGCAGCAACACCTTCAATGCGACTTCGCGTCCCAGCGACTCCTGCACGGCAAGGTAGACCGTGGCCATGCCACCATGGCCGATGATGCGTTGGATGCTGTAGCCGGGGATTTCCAACACCAGCAGTGTCCGTAGGGGGCGACTGCAAAGACTATACAACGTTGCCCTGCAGGCAGGACGGCCTAGCGCAGGGCGGCGTTCAAACGCTCCAGGACCTCGGGGCCGGGACAAAGCTGCCCGGCCTCCAGCCGGTTGAAGGGCGTGGCGCTGGTGTTGAGGTGCTGGTGAAGGTCGACCGCATCCGGATCGACATAGAGCAGGCCGGTCACTACTTCACCGATGGCGTGGTGTTGCTGGATGAAGTTCATCGCGGCGATCCGGTTGCTGGGGTCGTAGTCCGCATTCAACTTGCGCAGGCGCAGCACGCTGCCGTCGTGCTGTTCGACCTCCACCAGTTCGCCCTCGGCGAAGTCCACCACGATTTCCTGCCGGGCGGCGATGACGTCGATGCGGTTGACCGCTTCGTTGTGTTCGCGCACGTAGTCGTAGCTCTTGGTGCTGCCCGGGTGGTTGTTGAAAGCCACGCAGGGGCTGATGACATCCAGGAAGGCCGCGCCCTTGTGCGCGATGGCTGCCTTGATCAACGGAACCAACTGGCGCTTGTCGCCCGAGAAGCTGCGCGCCACGAAGGTGGCGCCCATCTGCAGGGCCAAGCTGACCATGTCGATGGGCGTTTCGGCATTGACCACGCCCTTCTTGGACGTGGAGCCCTGGTCGGCGGTCGCCGAGAACTGGCCCTTGGTCAGGCCGTACACGCCGTTGTTCTCGACGATGTAGACCATGTTCACGCCACGCCGCATCACATGCACGAACTGGCCGATGCCGATGGACGCGGAATCGCCGTCGCCCGACACGCCGAGGTACAGCAGTTCGCGGTTGGCCAGGTTGGCGCCGGTCAGCACGGAAGGCATGCGGCCGTGCACGGTATTGAATCCGTGCGACTGGCCGAGGAAGTAGTCGGGCGTCTTCGAGCTGCAGCCGATGCCCGACAGCTTGGCGACCTTGTGCGGCTCGACGTCCATCTCGAAGCAGGCCTGGATGATGGCCGCCGAAATCGAGTCGTGGCCGCAGCCGGCGCACAGCGTGGAAATCTTGCCCTCGTAGTCGCGGCGCGTGTGGCAGGCCTTGTTGGTGGTCAGCGACGGATGATGCAGCTTGGGCTTCGCGATATAGGTCATGGCCGGGGCTCCGGGTGCGCGGGCGCCGCGACGGGCCCCGATGCAGGCATTCGCTGGGCAATGGCGGCCGCGATGAAGCGGGCGGTGATGGGCGTGCCGTCGTAATGCAGGATGGGCGTCAGCTGGGCGGGGTCGATGCCGAATTCGTTGACCAGCAGGCTGCGCAACTGGGCGTCGCGGTTTTGCTCGACGACGAAGACCATTTCGTGTGCCGCGATGAATTCAGCCACGCTGTCCGGGAACGGGAAGGCGCGGACACGTAGCGTGTCAATGTGTATGCCGGTCGCTTCCATCGCCGCGACGGCCTCGTCCATGGACGGGCTGGTCGATCCGAAATAGATCGCGCCGAAGCGGGTCGCCTGCGCGGCATCGCGTTGTTCGGGTTGCGGCACCAGCGACTTGGCCGTATCGAATTTCTTCAGCAGCCGATGCACGTTGTACAGGTAGTCGGGTCCGGCTTCGGAATAGCGCGCATAGGCATCCTTGGTGGTGCCGCGCGTGAAGTAACTGCCTTTCGACGGGTGCGTGGCGGGATAGGTGCGATAGGGAATGCCGTCGCCGTCCACGTCGAGGTAGCGGCCGAATTCCTTGCCAGAGTCCAGTTGTTCGGCCGTCATCACCTTGCCGCGATCGAAACCACGCGTCGCATCCCAAGTGAACGGCGCGCACAGGCGCTGGTTCATGCCGATGTCCAGGTCGCTCATGACGAAGATCGGCGTCTGCAGCCGGTCGGCCAGGTCGAGCGCGGCGGCGGAGAAATCAAAACACTCGCGCGGGTCCTGCGGGAACAACAACACGTGCTTGGTATCGCCGTGCGAGGCGTAGGCGCAACTCAGGATATCGGCCTGCTGGGTGCGCGTGGGCATGCCGGTGGACGGGCCGCCGCGCTGGACGTTGATGATGGTGACCGGGATCTCGGCCATGTAGGCCAGGCCGAGGAACTCCGTCATCAGCGACACGCCCGGGCCCGAGGTGGCGGTGAAGGCGCGTGCGCCGTTCCAGCCGGCGCCAACGACCATGCCGATCGAGGCGATTTCATCTTCGGCCTGGACAATGGCGTACAGGTGTTCGCCGGTGGCCTTGTCCACGCGAAACTTCTGGCAATAGGACTGGAACGCCTCGGCGCAGGACGATGACGGCGTGATCGGGTACCAGGCGCAGACGGTGGCGCCCCCGTACACGCAGCCCAGCGCCGCGGCACTGTTGCCGTCCACGAAAATACGGTCGCCGACTTCGTCGGCAGGGCGTACCCGCAATGAAATCGGATGCGCCAGGTTTTGCCGCACGTATTCGCGACCCATCTGCAGGGCCTGCACGTTGGAGTCGAGCAGCTTGGGCTTGGACTTGTACTGTTCGCCGATCAATTTCTCGATGACGGCGGCATCCATGTCCAGCAGCGCCGACAGGGCGCCGACATAGACGATGTTCTTGAACAACTGGCGTTGCCTCGGCTCGCTGTAGGCGGCGTTGCAGATTTCCGTCAGCGGTACGCCGATCACGTGCAC
>JAPLSI010000233.1 GCA_026398715.1 Gammaproteobacteria bacterium | reverse complement strand
TCGCACACTCATGGATTTTTCACCCGGCTTGGCCCTAAGCTGGGGCAAGTCTTCCGGGGTCGCCATGCATCCTTCGTATCCACGCGTTCGTCCTGCGCTGATCGCGCTGGCTTTGTCATTTTTCGTCGCTGTCCCCGCGCTCGCCGAGCAGGTGCTGCCTGCGCCCGCCGACGGCAATCGGATTGCTGCGGCCAGGGATCGGGTGCTGCCCGTCGTCGTCAGCATCCTCACCGTGCGCCAGGATTACCGCCAGGGCGAACCATCGCTCAGCGTGTCCAGCGGCAGCGGAACCGTCGTCAGCGAAGCGGGGCACATCGCCACCAACGCACACGTCACGCAGAACGGAAAATCCTTCCGCGTGGTTTTCGCCGACGGTCGCGAATTGCCAGCCAAACTGGTGGGCACGGATACCCTGTCAGATCTGGCCGTGCTGCAGGTGCAACCGGCCACGCCGGAAAAATTCGCCTATGCGCAATTCGCCACGCAACTGGACTTGCGGCCTGGCGACACCGTGCTGGCGATGGGCGCACCCTGGGGTCTGTCCAACTCCATGAGCGCCGGGGTAGTCAACAATCCGCGCCGCCTGCTGGTGTCATTGTTCGATGACGAAGCGGAATACGAAGACAGCCTGAGCGAAGACGAGCCCACCGGTCGCTACTACGCATGGATCCAGCACGACGCCTCGATCGCGCCCGGCAATTCCGGTGGCCCGCTGGTGGACTTGTCAGGACGGATCGTCGGCGTGAATACGCGCGGCATGATCGTTGGCGGCGACTTGGCCTTCGCCATCCCTGGCGCGGAAGCGGGCCGCATCGTCGAGTCGCTGATCCAGAAGGGCAAGGTGCCGCGTGTATCGCTGGGCTTCCGCCTACGCTCGTTGAAGGGCACTCCCTATACGCAGGGCGTGCTGGTCAATGCCGTCGAACGCGGCTCGCCGCCGGAGAAGGCCGGCCTGCAGGCAGGCGACCGCATCCTCAGCCTCAACGGCAGCCCGATCACCGCGCTGCAACCGATCGACGTGCCGCAGGTACAGCAGGCGATCGCCGAGTTGCCGATCGATTCGATGGTGTCGCTGCAGGTGATGCGCAACGGGACGCAGCGCGAGATCAAGCTCAAGGCACTGGCGCAGGCCACTGAACGCGGGCGCGAATCGGCGCTGGCGGCCTATGGCATGTCGGCCTCGGAGCTGACGCCTGCGATGGGCAAGCGTCGCAATATCCAGGCCGAGTCGGGCGTACTCGTGACGGGCATCCGCCCGGGCGGCCCGGCCGCCGTCGCAAGGCCGGAAATCGCGGCAGGGGTGGTGATCAGCGCGGTGAATGGCAAGCCCGTGGCGCAGCTCGACGACATGCTGGCGCAGGCGGCGATGGCCACCGAGGAAAAACCGTTGGTGCTGCAACTCGAGAGCAACGGCTCGCAACGCCTGAGCCTGTTGAAACCGGTGTTCGGTGACCAGTCGCGTGAACCGCTGCCCGAGTTGCCCAAGTCCTGGGTTGGCGTGGAAGTGCAGCCCTTCACCAGCACGCTTGCGAAGGACATCGGATTGCCGAGCGCTGGCTTCCGCATTTCGCGAATCTATCCGGGTAGTCCGTTGGCGAACGAGGGCGCGCGAGTCGGCGACTTGCTGGTCGCCATCGACGGTGAAGCGCTCAAGCCGGCCAACGACATTTCGTCGGAAGGCTTCGACCAGCGCGTGCATGACCTGAGCGTGGGAACCACCGCAAAATTCACCGTGATGCGCGATGGCAAGCCGAAGGAATTCCAGTTGGCCGTGCTGCCTTCGCCGGTGGAAACCTCCGGCCTGCGCACGCTGGCCAGCGGCCGCCTGCGGGCGCAGCTTAGCGAGCTGGGCTTCTACGACCGGGTCAACCTGCGCTTGAATTCCGATAAACAGGGCGTATACATCGATGGCGTGGAGAGTGGTGGCGCAGCCGGTCTGGCGCACCTGCGTCGCGGTGATGTCATCACCCACCTTGGCAACGAGGCGATCAGTACGCCCAACCAACTGTCGAAGGCGCTGGAAACCGCGCTGGCTTCGCCAGGCGACAACCTGATACCGCTGCAGGTAATCCGCGGTACGCAAACCCGGATTCTGTTCCTCGAACGTTATTGGCTGAACGCAGACGCCCCGGAGAAACCATGAAGATCGCCATTCTCCTCGCTTCGGCACTGTTGGCCCTGCCGGCCGCCGGCCTTGCTGACGATGCTGCCCCCGGCATCGCGCCGGTCGGGCGCGACGATGCGCAGGACTATCGCGCCATCTACCGGTCGCTGACGGCGCAGCACGCCGCTTCGGTGGTAACCGTGAAGTTCATCATGTCGGTGACTGCCTCGGGCAAGGAAGACCGTATCGAGGACCGCACGCAAGCCTTGCTGGTCAGCGCGAACGGACTGCTGCTGGTGCCTGACCGCTCGGTCAGTGTCGATTTCCGGACCTTCATGGGTGCCGGCCAGAGCCCAGGCTCGGCGCCGGTCGCCAAGTCCAGCGAGTTCCGCGTGCGCCTGGCCGGAAGCGAGGATTGGCTGCCTGCCGACCTGGTAACCCGTGACACGCAACTGGGCCTGGCCTGGCTTCGCCTGCGGACGCCGCCGGCGGGCCTGACCTTTGTAGACCTGGACAAGGGCATCCGCGCCGAGCCGGGCATGACCTTCTTCTCGCTGTTGCGCACGTCCGACGAATGGGGCGGCGTGCCGGTGTTCCGCCCGGGATTCATCATGGGCGAAACCCGCATCCCGAAGACGCTGCTGCTCGTGGATGGCGTGCCGGGCATGGCGTTCTCGGCGGAAGGACAGCCGATGGGCTACGTGGACGTGGACTTCGGTCGGATGATGCGCTCGCGCGGGGCCAGCAACGGGCTGGGGCTGGACATGGCCGACGTTGCGCTGCAGATGACGCCGATCGCAAAGGTCGCCGCCGCAACCCACCAGGCCGAGAAACTGCCGTCCATGGTGCAGCCAAAATAAAAGGCCGGCCGGCGTGATGCCGGCCGACCTTCGAGTGCCGCGCTTAGAGCCGGACGGCCTTGCCGTCGCGGATGCGCACCGAGCTGCCGACCTTCAGGTTCTTGATGCTGCTCTGGGTGACGGTTTCCAGGCGGCCGTCTTGCATGCGCACCACGATCCGGTACTTGGTCTTCTCGGAGTTTTCGGCGATCTTCTTGCCGGCATAGGCGCCGCCAACGACGCCGGCCACGGTTGCCAGCTTCTTGCCGTCGCCACCGCCGACCTGGTTGCCGATGACGCCGCCGACCACGGCGCCGGCGATCGCGCCGCCCGTGCCGCTACGGTGGCCGGTGTAGGCCTCGATGCTCTTGATCCTGCCGCAGTCGAAACAATCGGCCGAGGCCAGCATGGGGGTTGCGAGGGTAACCAGTGCCAGCAGCACGATGGCGATCAGCTTTTTCATTCGACTCTCCTGGGGATCGGATTGTTATTCTTGGCTGCGGACGACCGGTGGATGGCCGCAGGGATTCAGGGCAGGTGCTCGAGCACGTAGTCGGCGGCCGACACCTTGAATTCACCCGGCGCTTCCACATGCAACTGCTTCACCACGCCGTCCTCGGCGTACAGCGCAAAGCGCTTGGCGCGCAGGCCCATGCCGAACGGGGTGGCGTCGAGCTCCAGGCCCAAGGCCTTGGTAAACGCGCCGTTGCCATCGGCAAGCATGTGAACGTTGTCGGGCACGTGCTGGTCCTTGGCCCAGGCGCCCATCACGAAGGCGTCGTTCACCGAGAGGCAGGCCACGTCGATGCCGCGTTTGGCGAACTCTTCGAGCTTTTCCACGTAGCCGGGCAGGTGCTTGGCCGAGCAGGTCGGGGTGAAGGCGCCGGGTACGGCGAACAGGACCACTTTCTTGCCATTGAACAGCTCGTCGGTGTTGATCGCCTGGACGCCGTCCTTGAGATAGTTGAGGGTGGCCTGGGGGATCTTTTCGCCTGCCTGGATGCTCATCTTTTCTCCGCGTCGTTTAAAAAGGAAAACGAAGTTTAAACGAGATCGACGCCGAGCCGCTGCCGGGGCTTGAATCCGGATAGCCAGCGCTCACATTCGTGACAGCGGCATGAATGGCCGCGGCCGGACCAGACCAACCAGGAGGAAAGCAGACATGGGCAACAATCGATCGTTGGCGTGGAGCAGCGCCGCCAATCCGCTCCAGGAAGAAATCAAGCAGGTGTTCGACCGCTTCTTCGGCGACACCGAAACCGATGCGTCCAGCGTCGTCACCAGCCAGTGGGTCCCGCGCGTGGACATCAAGGAAGAGCCCGAGCGCTTCCTTATCCTCGCCGACCTGCCGGGGGTGGACCCGAATGCCATCGAGGTGCACATGGACAAGGGCATCCTTTCCATCAAGGGCGAACGCCGCACCGAGGCGCGGACCGAGAACGAGCGCTACTCCCGGATCGAACGTGCGCATGGCGTGTTCTACCGCCGATTCGCACTGCCAGAAAGCGCCAACCCCGAGGGCATCTCGGCGACGGGTCGCAACGGCGTGCTCGAAATTGCGATTCCCAAGCGCCCGGAAACCACCCCGCGCCGGATTACCGTGCAATAGGAACCCTCGACGCGGACGAGGACGTAGAATTGGCCCGCGAGGCGCGCTTCGCGGGCTTTTTTCATGGAGCGGTCAATGCAGTTCAAGGATTACTACCAGGAATTGGGCGTCGAGCCCAGCGCAGGCGAGGCGGAGCTCAAAGCCGCCTATCGTCGGCTTGCCCGCAAGTACCATCCCGACGTCAGCAAGGAAAAGGGGGCCGAAGAGCGCTTCAAGTCGGTGAATGAAGCCTACGAGGTCCTGCGTGACAAGGAAAAGCGCGCCGAGTACGACCAGTTGCGGGCCAGCGGGTATCGGCCAGGCGAGGATTTTCGCCCGCCACCGGGCTTCGGCCAGCAGCACGGCGGCCCCGGCAATGGCGGCTTCCGGTTCGAACAGGGCATGGGCGGCGATGGCTTCAGCGATTTCTTCGAATCACTGTTCGGCGGCGGCCGGGCCGGAGCTCGGGGCCCCCGCAGCGCGCCGCCTCCGGGCGACCTGCGCGCCAAGATTTCCATTCCGCTCGAAGTGGCCTATGCCGGCGGCACCCAGTCCATCGGCGTGGATGGGCGGACGCTGCAGGTGAAGATTCCGGCCGGCATCCGTCCCGGGCAAGTCATCCGGCTGGCCGGGCAGGGCCAGACCCAGGGTTCGCAACGGTCGGACCTGCTTCTGGAAATCGACTACAAGCCGCATGGCGAGTTCGAAGTGGACGGGCGAAACATCCTGTACACCGTCTCGCTGGCGCCCTGGGAAGCGGCCCTGGGCACGACCATCAGCGTGCCAACGCTGGGCGGCAGCGTGGACCTGCGCGTTCCGCCGGATTCCGATACCGGAAAGAAATTGCGATTGCGTGGCCGCGGCCTGCCGGGCAAGCCAGCGGCAGGGGACCAGATCGTCGAAATCGAGGTAACCGCGCCACGCGCGGAGACGCCGGCGCAGCGCGAACTTTACGAGCAGATGGCCGAGCAGTTCGGCGGCAAACCCCGCGCTTGACCGGTCAGCCCGGTACCAGCAGGGAGTTGATGACTTCGACCAGCTGGTTTTCGGTGAACGGCTTGGTGATGTAGGCCTTCGCGCCCTGGCGCATGCCCCAGACCTTGTCGGTTTCCTGGTCCTTGGTGGTGACCAGCACGACCGGGATCTGCGAGGTGGTCGCTTCCTTCGAAATGGCGCGAGTAGCCTGGAAACCATTGAGGTTCGGCATCACCACGTCCATCAGGATCAGGTCCGGCAGGGATGCCTTCGCGGCCTCCACGCCTGCGGCGCCGTCTTCCGCCGTTACGGCTTCGTGGCCGAGCTTTTCAACGATCCGCTTCATGCCCATCAGCTGCGACGGTGAATCATCAACAATCAGGATGCGTGCCATAACCCCTCCAGAGGATGCGGTGATTGTATGCCTGCATCGCCTCGCATACGCAAGGTTCGTTCACAGTTTGACGACGGTACGGCCGAATGAATCACCGGCGAGCATGGTCGGGAACACCGAAGCCAGGCCGTCCAGGCCGATTTCCCGGTTGCCGATGCGGTCCAGGTGGGCCGGTTTCCAGTCGCTGGCCAGTCGCTGCCAGACGTTTTCGCGCACCGCGCGCGCAGTGCCGGCGGAGGCGATGCCCAGCACGGACACGCCCCGGATGATGAAGGGCATCACCGTGGTGACGAGTTCGTGGCCACCGGCCATGCCGCAGCTGGCGATGTTGCCGTAGGGAATGATGCAGCGCGTCAGGCCGGCGAGGGTGTCGCCGCCGACGTTGTCCAGAGCGCCCGCCCAGGTGGCCGCCTCCAGTGGTCGCTGGCCCCAGTGCAGTTCCTTGCGCGGGATTATTTTCTTCGCGCCAAGCCCGGACAGGAAATCCGCGTGCTCGGTCTTGCCGGTGATCGCGTGCACTTCAAAACCCGCGCGCGAAAAAATATCGATGGCAAGCGTGCCGACACCGCCTGAGGCGCCGGTGATGACGATCGGGCCCATGTCCGGCCGCTGGTCGTTCTGCAGCATGCGGTACAGGGCGAGCGCGGCCGTGAAGCCGGCCGTGCCGAGCACCATGCTTTCGCGCAGGCCGAGGCCAGCCGGAATTGCGATCGTGTTCTTCGCCTCCAGGCGCACGATTTCGCTGTAGCCGCCATCGCGGGTTTCCGACAGTCCGCTGCCGGTACACAACACGGCATCGCCTTCGCGGAATGCGGGATCGGTGGACGCGAGCACATGACCGGCGACATCGATGCCGCCATTGAGCGGGAACTGGCGAAGGATCTTGCCCTGGCCGGTGCCGGCCAGCGCGTCCTTGTAGTTGATGCTGCTGTAGGCAGCCTTGATCAGCACTTCGCCTGGCGAGAGTTCGTCGCCCCGCATGATCTGGACGGCGGCGCGGTAGCCTTCGGCATCGTTGTGGATGCGGAAGGCACGGAATAGTTGGTTTTCAGGCATGGGGTTCGACTCCTGGGCCAAGCAGCGCAGTGCCGGACATGCGCATCATCTGCTTACGTCTTGATTTCGGCTGCAGCCTCGACAGGATCCCGGCAAGCCAGGCGAACGGCATTTTGCGATCAAGTCGCCAGGCGTCGGCAATGGTCGAGTGGAATTCCAGTTCGTGCCAACCGTGCGGAGCGAAGAACGCCGTGCCGTTTTCCGGGCCGAACCGGAACGGCGCGTTGCCCGCGGTCAATTTTCCTTGCGAACGACGCTCGAGATATTTCAACAGCATCGGCGAAGCCAGGTCGGTCAGCCACCACTGTGCGCGCGCCACGTCGTGCAGGTCGCGCGACAGGGCGACGACGTCCTCGGCTTCCAGGTACAGCAACAGGCCTTCCGTGATTACCAGCAGCGGGCCGTTGCCCGCCGCCCGCGCGAGCACGTCCCGACGCACGTTTGCATCACGCAAATCGCCAGCGACGAATTCAAGCTTGCATCGCGGCTGTTCAGCCTGCATCGATTCCCGGAAGTAGTCGAGCATCTCCGGCAGGTCAACGTGCAGCCACAGCAAATCCTTGGGCAGGTCGAGCCGGTAGGGGCGGGTATCGAGCCCGGCAGCGAGGTTCAATACCGTGCGGGCGCCTTGCGCCACGCAGCGCCTGACCACGTCGTCCATCACTACGGTGCGCACTACCAGCGGCCAGCTGGACGACTTGCCGCCCATGGCCTTGGCGATGGCTTCGCCGCGTTCCCCGCCCAGCCGGCGTGCGAATGGATCATGGAACAACGCGTCAGGCCGATCGCTTTCCATCGCGCGATAGATCGCGACCCAGCGGGCCGTGTCGGATACGTTGCGGATCGGATTGGCCGAACTCATCGTCGCTTTTTCCCGATAGCCCGGCACCGCGTCAGTTCGCCTTGTGGATCGCCCGCTTGTCCACCGCCAGCGCGGCTTCGTGGATCGCTTCCGACATGGTCGGATGCGCATGGCAGATGCGCGCCAGGTCCTCGGCCGAGCCGTGGAATTCCATCGCGACCACGCCTTCGTGCACCATCTCGGAAACATTCGCGCCACACAGGTGCAGGCCGAGGATGCGATCGGTCTCGGCATGCGCCACGACCTTCACCAGGCCCGCGGGCTCGTTCATCGCCACGGCGCGGCCGATCGCGGCGAACGGGAAGGTGCCGACCTTCACCGGGATGCCGGCGTCCTTGCATTCTTTTTCGGTCTTGCCGACCCAGGCGATTTCCGGCTCGGTATAGATGACCCAGGGCACGGTATCGAGGTTGACGTGGCCCGGCAGGCCGGCGATGAGTTCGGCTACCGCGATGCCTTCTTCGGAAGCCTTGTGCGCCAGCATGGGACCGCGCACGCAGTCGCCGATCGCCCACACGCCTTCGACGCCAGTGGCGCAATGACCATCGACTTCGATCACGCCACGCGGGCTCAGTTTGACGCCGGTGCCTTCGGCCAGCAGGCCCTCGGTAGCGGCGCGACGGCCGACTGCAACCAGCAGCTTGTCGACGACCAATGTTTGCTCGCCTTTGTCGTCGGCATAGGTCAGGTGCACTTCCTCACCCTTGATGTCCGCTTTGCTGACCTTCGCGCCCAGCTTGATGTCGAGGCCCTGCTTCTTGAACTCGCGCGAGGCGGCCTTTGCGATATCGGCATCGGCGGCGGCGAGGAAATCAGGCAGTGCTTCCAGGATGGTGACTTCGCTGCCGAGGCGGCGCCAGACGCTGCCCAGTTCCAGGCCGATCACGCCGGCGCCGATCACGCCGAGGCGCTTGGGCACCGCACTGATGTCGAGCGCGCCGGCATTGTCGAGGATGCGCACGTTGTCGAATTTTGCGAACGGCAGTTCAATCGGCTTCGAACCCGCGGCCAGGATGATGTGCTTGCCGGTGATTTCCGCTTCCTTGCCATCGTGGCCCTTGATGCGCACGACCTTGCCCGGATGCAGCGTACCGAAACCGGCGATGGCCGTGACCGGGTTGGCCTTGTTGCCCTTGAACAGCGACGTGATGCCGCCGGTGAACTGTTTGACGATCTTGTCCTTGCGGGCAACCATCGCCGGCACGTCGATACGCGCGTTGTCGGCGCTGATGCCGTGGTCGGCGAACATGTGCGTCAGGTTGTGGAACTGGCGCGACGAGTCGAGCAATGCCTTGGACGGGATGCAGCCGATGTTGAGGCAGGTGCCGCCCAGCGCGGGCTTGCCGTCCTTGCCGATGAAGGCGTCCACGCAGGCCGTCTTCAGGCCCAGCTGCGCGGCGCGAATCGCGGCCACATAACCGCCGGGGCCGCCACCGATAATTACTACGTCGAACTGCTCGCTCATCTGCGTATTCCTAATTCTTACAGGCCAAGCAACATGCGGTGCGGGTTTTCCAGCTGGTTCTTGATGTCCACCAGGAACAGCACTGCATCCTTGCCGTCGATGATGCGGTGGTCGTAGGACAGCGCGATGTACATCATCGGCGCGATCACGACCTGGCCGTTCTCGGCGATCGGGCGCTCCTTGATGGCGTGCATGCCCAGGATCGCCGACTGCGGCGGATTGACGATGGGGGTGGACATCAGCGAACCGAAGGTGCCGCCATTGGTGATGGTGAAGGTACCGCCCTGCAGGTCCTCGAGCTTCAGGCCGCCTTCGCGGGCTGCCTTGGCGTAGTTGGCAATGCCTTGTTCGATGTCGGCAAAGCCCTGCTGTTCGACATTGCGCAGGACCGGCGTGACCAGGCCCTTCTCCGTCGCGACGGCGATCGAGATGTCGGCGTAGCCGTGGTAGATCACCTCGGTGCCATCGACCGAGGCGTTGACCACCGGATATTTCTGCAAGGCGTTGGCGGCGGCCTTGGCGAAGAAGCTCATGAAGCCAAGCTTGATCCCGTGGGTCTTCTCGAACGGCTCGCCGAGTTCCTTGCGCATCGCCATCACCTTGCCGAGGTTCACTTCGTTGAACGAGGTGAGCATGGCGATGGAGTTCTTCGACTGCATCATGCGTTCGGCGATGCGCTGGCGGATGCGGGTCATCGGCACGCGCTGCTCGGGACGGGCGCCGCCCGGGGCCGACGAACCACCGGCCTTGATGAAGTTGACGAGATCTTCCTTGGTCACCTGGTTGTGGCGGCCGGTACCGGCGACATCAGCGGGGTTGATCTGGTTGGCTTCGGCGACGAAGCGGCCCGCGGGCGACAGCTGCGAGGTGTCGGCCTTGGCGGCGGGTGCGCTGGCTGGAGTTGGCGCGGCGGCAGCCGGCGCGGAGCTGGCCGGAGCGGCAGTCGCAGCCGGGGCAGCAGCGGCTGCAGAAGGTGCGGCAGCAGCCGGGGCAGGCGCGGCGGCAACTGCGCCCGGTTCAATGATCGCGACCACCTGCGAGCTGGTGACCGTGTCGCCTTCCTTGAACTTCAGTTCCTTCAGCACGCCGTCCACCGGCGAGGGAACTTCCAGCACGACCTTGTCGGTTTCCAGGTCCAGCAGGTTTTCGTCGCGGCGCACGCTGTCGCCCACTTTCTTGTGCCAGGTGGCGATGGTCGCGTCGGAAACGGATTCCGGAAGGACGGGGACTTTGACTTCGATGCTCATTGGCGTTGCCCTGTATGGGTTTCGATTATTCGGATACGTGGTCGCCGTCGGCGGGATTGACCAGCGCGTCGGCAAGGAGTTTGGCCTGTTCGACCACATGCGTCGCCAGGTGCCCGCAGGCAGGCGCGGCGGAACGCGCGCGACCGGTGTAGTCGAGCACCTGGCCCGGCTGCAGGCAGGTGCGCAGGTGGTGCTGGATCTGGTACCAGGCGCCCTGGTTCATCGGTTCTTCCTGGCACCACATCACTTCCTTGGCGTTGCCGAAGCGCTTGAGCTCGGCGGCAAGTTCCGCGCGCGGGAAGGGATAGAGCTGCTCGATGCGGACGATGGCGACGTCCTTCAGTTCCTTGGCGTCCGCTGCTTCCATCAGGTCGTAATAGACCTTGCCGCCGCAGACCACGACGCGCTTGGCCTTGGCGGCGTCCTTGCAGCGGCTGTCGGGAATCAGGTTCTGGAATCCGCCCTTGGCCAGGTCGTCCATCGTCGAGACGGAGTGCTTGTTGCGCAGCAGGGATTTGGGCGTCATCACGATCAGCGGCTTGCGCGTGGCGCGCAGCATCTGCCGGCGAAGCATGTGGAACATCTGCGCGGGCGTGGTCGGCGTGCAGACCTGCACGTTGTTGAGCGCGCACAGCTGCAGGAAGCGTTCCAGGCGCGCGGAGCTGTGCTCCGGGCCTTGCCCCTCGTAACCATGCGGCAGGAACAGCACGAGGCCGCACAGGCGGTCCCACTTGGACTCGCCGGAGGTGATGAACTGGTCGATCACGACCTGGGCGCCGTTGGCGAAATCGCCGAACTGGCCTTCCCAGATGTTGAGTGTCATCGGTTCGGCGGTGGAGTAGCCGTACTCGAAAGCCATCACGGCTTCTTCCGACAACAACGAGTCGATGATGATCGCGTGCTCGGGGTCCTTGGTCAGTTCATGCAAGGGCATGTAGGTACCGTCGGTCACATGGTCGTGCAGGACGGCATGGCGATGGAAGAAGGTGCCGCGGCCGGAATCCTGGCCGACCAGGCGCAGGCGGTAGCCTTCGGTCAGCAAGGTTGCGTAGGCAAGGTTTTCGGCGAAGCCCCAGTCCATCGGCAATTCGCCGACCATCATCTTGCGGCGGTCTTCGTAGATTTTCGCGACGCGCGGATGCAGCGAAAGGGTGGCAGGCAGGGTGTTGATGCGCTTTGCCAGGCTGTCGAGCGAAAAGCGGGCCAGGCCGGTGTTCACCGCGTCCGACAACTTGCCCGTGAGCCACG
>JAPLSI010000112.1 GCA_026398715.1 Gammaproteobacteria bacterium | reverse complement strand
CAGGTTCGGCAGCAACGCATCCTTCAGCAACACCGCCATCGCGCCATCGGCCTTCAGGTCGCCCGCCGTGATCGGCTTCCGTTCGCGCGTCTCGGCCACGATGATGCGGGCCAGCCGCGCCTTCAGGTCCGCGATATCCGTCGCGAGGCACAGGATCGCCATCACCTCCGACGCCACCGTGATATCGAACCCGCTCTCGCCCGGCGTGCCGTTCGCGACGCCGCCCAGCCCGGTCACAACACTCCGCAGGCTGCGGTCATTCACATCGAGCGCCCGACGCCAGCGGATACGCCGCACATCGATGCCCAGCGCATTGCCCCAGTGGATGTGGTTGTCCAGCATCGCGGCCAGCAGATTGTGCGCCGCCGTGATGGCGTGGAAGTCGCCGGTGAAGTGAAGGTTGATGTCCTCCATCGGCACGACCTGGCTCATGCCGCCGCCCGTCGCGCCGCCCTTCTGACCGAAACATGGCCCCAGCGACGGCTCACGCAGGGCAATCACCGCCCGCTTGCCGATTCGTGTGAGCGCGTCGCCCAGCCCCACCGTGGTCGTGGTTTTTCCCTCGCCCGCCGGCGTCGGGTTCATCGCCGTCACGAGCACCAGGTCGCCATCCGGCCTGTCATGCAGCGATTTCAGATAGGCCGCCGAAATCTTCATGTCCAGTTGGGCCGAGCGAGTCCCAGAAGTCCTCGCTGAATACCGCGAATGCCAAAGGCCCACAGGAAACCAGCAATACCAGTGTAAGGATCGAGTATCCGAAGAGCACCCTGACGGGCTTTGGCCAGTTCCGTATGCTCATGGCAGTTTCCCCAATCCGGTGCGTATCGTGTTCGGACGATGTGCAATTGGCAATCGGGCAGCGCCGCCTGCACAAGCCATTTCGCCTGCCGCCTTTGCGCCGCATTGCAGCGTGCTATTTCCGATCACTCGGAACCTCTGGAGCCCCCGATGAAACTCGCCGCATTCCTGCTCTCCGCCAGCGCGCTCGTCCTGTCCGCCTGCGCAACGACGCCATCCGCCGGCGGCGCCAGTGCGGCAAGTGCGAACCTGCAGGAAACCGCTAGCCTGATGGTCTCCATCGGCCAGCATGGCGAAGGCTCCGACGCTGCCGGCATCGCGGACCTCTCCGCCCAGGTCGACGCTCAGGTCGCGGCGGCGCCCAATGACCCCTTCGTGTTGAAGGTGGCCGGCCAGTCGCGCCGTTCGCTGGCGGAGTATTCGCCCGACCGCGCCCAGCGCACGAAACTGCGTCAGACCGCCATCTCCGAATTCGACAAGGCGATAAGCCTGTCGAAGCCGGATACGGCCTCGCGTCTCGTAATGATCAACGGCCAGGAAACCGAGATCGACCTCAAGGATGTTTCTGATCTGCGCGCGCAAACGGCGGCTGCGATCAAGGCTGATCAATAGGCTCCAGGCGACGGCCCTCTAGGCCGGATATCCGAACGTCTCGAAATCAGCCGCATAGATGGCATGCACACGCGCACGCAAGTCTGGCGTATAGAAGGCGTCCATCCGCTGACTTGCGCCTGTGCCGTGACGGTCTTCGCGATGCCACCATGTTTCCGCGTCCGCCCCGATCCGGTGGAAGACCTGGCGTATGTCACGGTCAAATTGCTCGAACCGGCCGATGAAATCATAGCGGATGATATCGGGTTGAAGCACCAGCGTCTGCTCGCGCCAGTGCAGGTCACGTTCAAGCGGCGCCGTCGCTTCCACGACGCTGATGAATTGCGCGAACGATACCGGCGCCTCCAGATTGTCCGCCGACAGGCCCAGCCGATTCAGCACGTTCTTTTTCTCGGGCGTATTGCCCGCGATCTTGTTGAGATAGGCCGACAGGAGGCGCGCATAAGGATCGCGCACGAATGCAAAACGAAACATGCTCGCGCTATCGAGCAGCGCCCGAAACCGGCCCACCTGCACGGGCGTCAACAGCGGTGAGTGCGCGCGCAGGTGGATGAAATCGGACACCGGAAAGTCCAGCGTCGGATCGTTCAGCTCCAGCCGCTGCAACATCACCTTGATCGACGAGCATGCCACCTTCGGCGTCTCGACATAAATGTAGGACCGCTGCAGCGAGATGTTGACCAGATAGTTCAGCTGCTCGGGCGCAATGCGCGCCAGCAGGTCGTCATTGCCTTGCAG
>JAPLSI010000235.1 GCA_026398715.1 Gammaproteobacteria bacterium | reverse complement strand
GGCAGTGTTCGACCTCGACCACTTCAAGCAGGTCAATGACCAGCACGGGCATCTTACCGGCGATGCGGCTCTTCGATTGCTGGTTGGACTGGTGCGCGAGCAGTTGGACAGTGAGGACTTGTTCGGACGATTCGGAGGCGACGAGTTCCTGCTAGCCAGCCGCGCCGACCTGGCCACCATGCAAGCCTTGGCCGAGCGCATCCGCGCAGCAGTCGAACTTCGCAGCCGCGCCCCGGACTCGGGCCTGCCTCCGTTGAGCATCAGCCTGGGTCTGGCGCAGGCCGGCCCGGACGCTGGTTACGAGGCCGAGAACCTGTTCCACCGCGCCGACACCGCGCTGTACGCGGCCAAGGCCGGCGGCCGCAACCGGGTGGTGCTCGCCGGGTACGCGAAAAGCGAAAAAGCGGCATCGCGGATCGGGGACTGACTGTGCAGCAAGGGTAGAATCCGGGTATTGCAGCACGCCTCCGGACCGCCCCAGAAATGACTGAACCCGCCCGTCCCAGTTTCCACGGTTTTGAACAAATCCCGCTTCGTGAATACGCCGAGCGCGCCTACCTCGACTATTCCATGTACGTCGTGCTCGATCGCGCCCTGCCATTCCTGGGCGACGGCCTGAAGCCGGTCCAGCGCCGCATCATCTACGCCATGAGCGAACTGGGCCTGGCCTCCACTGCCAAGCCCAAGAAATCCGCACGTACCATCGGCGACGTCATCGGCAAGTTCCATCCGCATGGCGACAGTGCCTGCTATGGCGCACTCGTGCTGATGGCGCAGCCCTTCTCGTATCGTTACCCGCTGATTGAAGGCCAGGGCAATTTCGGTTCGACCGACGACCCTTCGTCGTTCGCAGCAATGCGTTACACCGAATCCAAGCTGACACCGATCGCCGAAGCCCTCCTGGGCGAACTCGAGCACGGCACGGTGGACTGGAACCCGAATTTTGACGGCACGCTGGAAGAGCCGAGTTGGTTGCCCGCCCGCCTGCCCCACCTGCTGTTGAACGGCACCACCGGCATCGCGGTCGGCATGGCCACCGACGTGCCCCCGCACAACCTCAACGAAATCGTCAGCGCCTGCATTCGATTGATCGACGATCCGGACGCCTCCGTGCGCGACCTGTGCGAGCACGTGCGCGGGCCGGACTATCCCACGTCAGCCGAGATCATCACCCCGGCCAACGACCTGCTGTCCATGTACGAAACCGGCAACGGCAGCGTGCGTGCCCGCGCGACCTACACGCGCGAAGGCCAGAACCTGGTCATCACCGCGATGCCCTACCAGGTGTCGCCGTCCAAGATCATGGAACAGATCGCCACCCAGATGCGGGCCAAGAAGCTGCCCTGGCTTGAAGACCTGCGCGATGAATCCGACCACCAGAACGCCGTGCGCCTGGTGCTGGTGCCGCGCTCGAACCGCGTGGACTACGACGCATTGATGGGCCACCTGTCCGCTACGACCGACCTGGAGAAGAGCTTCCGGGTCAATCTCAACATCATCGGCCTCGACGGCCGGCCGCAGGTCAAGAACCTCAAGTCCCTGCTGGTGGAATGGCTGGTATTCCGCTTCGAGACGGTGCGCAAGCGCATGCGCCATCGCCTGGAAAAGGTCGAGCGCCGCCTGCACCTGCTCGACGGTTTGCTGGTCGCCTTCCTCAACCTGGACGAAGTGATCCGCATCATCCGCACCGAGGACGATGCCCGCGCTGCGTTGATCGCGCGCTTCGCGCTCAGCGACGACCAGGCCGACTACATCCTCGACACCAAGCTCAAGCAGTTGGCGCGCCTTGAGGAAATGAAGATCCGCGGCGAGCAGGACGCACTGGCGAAGGAGCGCGACACGATCCAGGCCGTGCTGGCCTCGCCGGCCAAGCTGAAGAAACAAGTGAAGGACGAACTGCTTGCGGACGCGAAGAAGTTCGGCGACGCCCGTCGTTCGCCGATCGTGCAGCGCGGCGCCGCGCAGGCCATCAGCGAGAGCGAACTGATCCCGAGCGAACCGGTGACGATCGTGCTGTCGGAGAAGGGCTGGATTCGCGCTGCCAAGGGCCACGAAGTGGATGCTTCGACCTTGAGCTACCGCGAGGGCGACAGCCTGGCGCAGGCCGTGCGCGGGCGAAGCACGCAACAGGTGGCCTTCCTCGACAGCACCGGCCGCGCCTATTCAACGCTGGCGCACACCCTGCCCTCGGCGCGCGGCAATGGCGAGCCATTGACCGGGCGTTTCACGCTTCCCAGCGGCGCAAAGTTCGTGGGCGCGGCGGTCGGTGACAACGATACGCGTTTCTTGGTCGCGTCGAGTTTCGGCTACGGCTTCGTCACGCGCTTCGAGAATTTTACCGGTCGCCAGAAGGCCGGCAAGCAATTGATCAACTGCGACGATGCGGCGCAAATACTGCAGCCATCACCCGTCACCGACCCGTCCAAGGACTGGATCGTCGCGGTCACGTCCGCCGGCCACCTGCTCGACAAGGGCAAGGGCAACAAACTGATCCAGATTCCGCCGGCCAAGCTCAAGAGTGGCGAGGAAAGCGTGCTGGCGGTCGCCTGCGTGCGCCAGGGCGGCGAGTTGACCATCTACTGCGGCCAGCGCCACCTGACGCTGGGCTGGCGCGACCTGCAGGCCTACGAAGGCACGCGCGCCTCGCGCGGCAATTCTCTGCCGCGCGGGTTCCAGCGCGTCGACTGGATCGATGCGACCTAAGATTCAGGGCAAGGCGGCGACGTGCACGCCGGCGATCGCGCGTCCTGATGGATCCGCGGCCGCCGCAAACGCCGGGTCCCAGGCAATGGCGGCCGGGCTGGAGCAGGCGATGGACTTGCCGCCCGGCACCGTCAGCGCGCAGGCATCACCGGGGAATTCGCGCTCGAAGATGTCGCGGTACCAGTAGGCCTCTTTCGTCTGCGGCGTGTTGATCGGGAAGCGCAGCGGCGCCTGCGCCATCATCGCGTCGCTCACGTATTGCTCCGCGTGCGCCTTCAGGCCGTCGATCCAGCCGTAGCCGACGCCGTCGCTGAACTGTTCCTTCTGCCGCCACAGGATTTCCGGCGGCAGCACCCCTTCGAAGGCTTCGCGCAGGATCGCTTTCTCGATGCGGCCCGGCCCGGCCATCTTGGCCTGCGCATCCATGCCCATCGCCAGGTCCAGGAATTCCAGGTCCAGGAAGGGCACGCGTGCCTCCACGCCCCAGGCCATCATCGCCTTGTTGGCGCGCGCGCAATCGAACTGGTGCAGCGCGCCAATCTTGCGCACGCATTCCTCGTGGAAGGCGCGCGCGTTCGGCGCCTTGTGGAAGTACAGGTAGCCGCCGAAAATCTCGTCGGCGCCTTCGCCCGACAGCACCATCTTCACGCCCATCGCCTTGATGCGGCGCGCCAGCAGGTACATCGGCGTGGACGCGCGGATGGTGGTGACGTCATAGGTTTCGACATGGCGGACCACGTCGGGCAAGGCGTCCAGGCCTTCCTCGAAGCGATAGGTAAAGCCGTGGTGCACCGTGCCCAGGGCCTTGGCGGCAACTTCGGCCGCGGCCAGGTCCGGTGATCCCTGCAGGCCGATCGCAAAACTGTGCAGTCGCGGCCACCAGGCTTCGGCGCGGTCGTCGTCTTCCACGCGCTGCCGGGCGAATCGCGCGGCGCAAGCCGCCACCAGCGACGAATCCAACCCGCCGGACAGCAACACACCGTAGGGCACGTCCGTCATCAGCTGCCGGTGCACGGCTTGTTCGAAGCCTTCGCGCAGCGCTTGCGGCGTGACGGTCTTTCCCTGCACGGCGTCGTAGTCGCGCCACGCGCGCTCGTGGAAAAACGTGAGTTCGCCGGTGCTGCTGTCATAGACATGTCCCGGTGGAAATACCGCCACGTCGTGGCAGTGCCGCGCCAATGCCTTCATCTCCGAAGCAACCCACAGCCTGCCGTCCCCGTCGTGGCCCCAGTACAGCGGGCACACACCCAGCGGATCGCGGGCGATGAGGTATCGGCCCTGCTGCGCGTCCCACAAGGCGAAGGCGTAGATGCCGTTCAAAAGCGCCACGCCAGCCGGACCATGCTCGAGATACAGGGCGTTGATGACTTCGCAGTCCGAGCCGGTCTGGAATTCGTACGGCTGCTTCAGGCCGCGCTCGAGCTCGCGATGGTTGTAGATCTCGCCATTCACCGCCAGCGCCAATCGGCCGTCGCCCGACAACAGCGGCTGCGCACCGCCTGCCGGGTCGACGATGGCCAGGCGCTCGTGCACCAGCAGGCAGCGCGGTTCGGTGTACACGCCCGACCAGTCGGGGCCGCGGTGCCGCTGCCGCGACGACAGGGAAAGCGCCAGCGGGCGCAACGGCGTCAGGTCGGCGCCGGGAGTCAGGTCGAATAGTCCGAGGATGGAACACATGGGTCAGGTCCTGGTTGGGAAATCGCGCGCAATAAAAAACCCGCACTCTCGTGCGGGTCGTCGGTGATCGGGGAGCTGTGCCTGAGCGCGCCTAATCGTCGACCCGCAAGGGGACGTTGGGATTATTGCGATTGAGGTTATTGGTGCTGTGGCGGCTCATGACCCGACTATAGCCAATTCCAAGGCTGGCGCAAGCCCCGGCGCGATGCGAGCATGACGCCAAGCCTCTGGAGCCGCCGATGACCCGATTGCCCCGCCTGCTGCTGCGCCTGGTCCTTGTGCTGCTGGTCCTGCTGGCGATTGCCGCCGCAGCGGGCTGGTGGGCCGTCCGGGGCAGCCTGGCGCGCCTGGATGGCGACCTGTCGCTGCCTGGGCTGTCGGCGCCCGTGCGCGTCGAGCGCGATGCATTGGGTACCGTTACGGTTCACGCAGCGAACGAAAAAGATGCCGCCCGCGC
The DNA here is from genome assembly GCA_026398715.1 of Gammaproteobacteria bacterium. The sequence continues at coordinate 11,025 of JAPLSI010000235.1, read as the reverse complement.
ACTCGGCTACGTACACGGCCAGGAACGTTTCTTCGAGATGGACCTGCTGCGTCGTTCCGCAGCGGGCGAGTTGTCTGAACTTTTTGGCGACGTCGCATTGGAGAAGGACAAGTCGATCCGCGTGCATCGCCTTCGCCATCGCGTCAGCCGCGACCTGTCCACGGTCGCCGGCGACAAACTGCCGCTGCTGGTTGCCTACGCCGAAGGCGTGAACGCAGGCAGGAACCAGCTGCGTGCCCGCCCCTGGCCCTATCTGCTGCTGCGCACGCAGCCACGCGACTGGCAGCCGGCCGACAGCGTGCTGGTCGGCTATGCGATGTTCTTCGACCTGCAGGACGAATCCAATTCGCGCGAACTCGCGCTCTGGAAGATCAAACAGGTCATCCCGGATGCTCTGTACCGAATCATCAATTCGGACGGCACCCAATGGGACGCGCCCTTGCGCGGCGCCGCGCGTGGCAACGTCGCCCTGCCGCGCATGGACCAGATCGACCTGCGCAAATTGCCCGCGCCGGCGAAGGACAATCCCACCGACGACTCGGAACAGGCTGCCCCCGGCAGCAACAACTTCGCCGTGGCAGGCAAGCTCACTGCCGATGGACGCGCCATCGTCGCCGGCGACATGCACCTGACCATCCGCTCGCCCAACATCTGGTTCCGCGCGAGGATGATCTACAGCGACGCTGCCGCCCCCGGCGGCAAGGTGGACGTCAGCGGATTCACCTTGCCCGGCATTCCCACGGTCATCGTCGGCAGCAATCGCCACGTGGCATGGAGCTTCACCAATTCCTACGGCGACTGGCTCGACTTCTACCAGGTGCACTGGATCGACGACGCCCATTCGCGGTATCGAACCGCTGACGGCGAGCAGCAGGTAGCGGTCGTGAGTGAGTCGATCGCGGTGAAAGGCGGCGCAAGCTAGTCCTTTGCCGTGCGTGAAACGATCTGGTGGCCGATCACCAGCGAACAGGATGGCGACACCTCGTTGGCCCTGCGCTGGGCCGCGCACCAACCCGGCGCGATCAATCTCGGACTTTCCGACCTGGCCACGGCGCCGGGGCTGGACGTCGCCCTGCAACGCGCAGGCAACGTCGGCATGCCCGCGCAAAATATTGTCATCGCAGATTCCTCGGGGCGCATCGCCTGGCGATTGACCGCGCAAATGCCGCGGCGCACCGGCGACTGCGACAAGCAGGCGCCGATCGATCCTCTCGATGGCTGCGATTGGAATGGCTGGCGACCGCCGCAGGACAACCCCGCCTTCGTCGACCCGCCGAGCGGACGACTGTGGACCGCGAATGCGCGCACGGTCGATGACGAGCAACTCGACTTGCTGGGCGATGCCGGCTACGCCAACGGCGCACGCGCACGTCAGATTCGCGACGACCTCTTCAGCCGCAACAAATTCAGCGAGCGCGACCTGATGGCGATCCAGCTCGATGACCGCGCCGTGTTCCTGCAGCGCTGGTGGCAATTGCTGCGCGAGCAGGCGAAGACGTCGCGCGACCCGATCTGGGTGGAGTTCGAAGCGGCAACGCGCAAATGGGAAGGCCGGGCCGCGCCCGAGTCCACCAGCTACCTGCTGGTGCGAGAGTGGCGGCTGGCGGTGCTTGATCGCATCAAGCACGGTTTGATGGCGCCGGCGATAGTCGCCTTGGGCGATGACTTCGTCATGCCCGACCTGCCGCAGATAGAAGGCGTCGCCTGGCAACTGGTTTCGCAGCGCCCCGCGCACCTGCTGCCGAAGGATTTCGCCACCTGGGACGCCTTGTTGCTGGATGCGGCGAAATTCGTGGCTGCAGAGCACGGCAAGCGCGGGCCGTTGAAGGATCGGCGATGGGCCGAACACAACACCGCCGCCGTCTGCCATCCCTTGGCCAAGGCGCTGCCGTCGCTTGCCTCGCGCTGGTTGTGCATGCCGCCCGACGCCCTGGCCGGCGACCTGAACATGCCACGCATCGCCACGCCCACGTTTGGCGCGTCGGAGCGAATGGTGGTTTCGCCGGGCCGCGAGGAGGACGGCATCATCCACATGCCGGGCGGCCAGAGCGGAAACTTCCTGTCGCCCTTCTGGGGCGCGGGACATGCCGCCTGGGTGAACGGCGAAGCCACGCCCTTCCTGCCGGGCGCGGCCAAGCACACGCTCGTGGTCAGCCCGAAGGCCGCACCCTGATTTCAGGGGACGGCGAGGATCTTCGCCATCAGCGCCGGGTCATTGGGCAGCAGGTCGCTGGCCGGAAGGCGCTTCACCAGTTCCCGCCACGACGGCTTCATCGCGAAGGCCTTGCCGAACAGGGGCAGGCTTTCGTCCACGCGGCCAATGGCGGCCAGCGTGGCGGCGTGCCAGAAGATCGCCTCGTCGTTGTCGGGCGACATGGCTTCGGCTTCGCTGTAGGCAACCAGCGCTTCCTCCACCTTGCCCACGGTCATCAGGTCGTCGCCGTCGGTCATGCGCCGATAGGTGCGCGCCACGTGCAGCAGGCGACGCAGTTCGACGATCGGCTCCTTGCTGTCCTCGACGCGCAGGTCAAACTGGCGTCCCTTCCACAGTGGCGTTCCCTTTTCGCCGGCCACGACGAGAATCGCGGCAGATTGTTTGCCGCGGATATCACCGCCGGCACCCTGCCCCGCTTCCAGCGCCGCCATCATTCGTTCCGCCAGGTCGCCCTTCGTGGTTTCGAATGCCGTCTTCATGGCCGGGCACACGCCGGCGTTTTCCATCATATTGGCCTGCACCGTGTAGTGCTCGCCCTGTATCTCGCAATGCGCGGCGATGGCCTTGTCGCCGGTATGCACCGCAGCGTTGCCCTTGGCGTCCACCATGCCGACCTGCCGCACGTTGGTGTGCTCGTCCTTCGCCAGCAACTGCTTCAGCGCATCGCCGGCGGCGATGCCGTCGCGCATCAGCGCCAGGCCATTCGGCCCATAGCTGACCTCGATGAAGGATTGCGTGGCGACCGCGCCCACGCCGGGCTCGGCCCAGATCACGTTGGCGCCGACCGAAAACCAGTGCGATTGCACCGCAGCGCCCAACTGCCCGGTGGCCGGGTCCATCGCGACGATGGAAAAGGTGTGCGCGGGCCGCAATGCGATGGAATCGCGCTGGAACTCCGCCGCATGGCTGCAAGTGCAGGCCGCCAACAACACGAACGAAAGTACGGTTTTCATTTCAGCTCCCGGGGACGAGTAGTTTTTCGGCGATCTCGCGAAAGATGTCGGGCAGGCGCTCGAGTTCATCCAGCGACACGCGTTCGTCCACCTTGTGGATGCTGGCATTCACCGGACCCATTTCGATGACCTGCGCGCCCATCGGCGCAATGAACCGGGCATCGGACGTGCCACCACCGGTGTTCTCGTCCGGCGCCACGCCGCAGCGGTCGATCATCACCTGGCGCACCACCTGGCGAAGTTTTCCTTCACCGGTCAGGAACGGCTCGCCACCGCGATGCCAGCGGATGTCGAAATCCAAGCCGTGGCGTTGAAGCACGGATTGCACTTCCGCCTCGAGCTCCGACGCGCGCCATCCTGGGTTGAAGCGGAAGTTGAACACCACCTCGCACGCACCGGGAATGACATTGTTCGCGCCGGTACCCGAGTGGATGTTGGATATCTGGAAGCTCGACGGCGGGAACAGGCTTTCGCCCTCGCGCGGGAATCCGGCATCCCATTGCCTCGCGCACAACTCGGCCAGCGCGGGCATCGCCTGGTGGATCGGGTTGCGCGCCTTTTCCGGGTAGGCAACATGGCCCTGGATGCCACGTACCGTCAGGGTTCCCGACAAGGTTCCGCGACGGCCGACGCGCAGCAGGTCGCCCAGTTTTTCCTTCGATGAAGGCTCGCCCGTCACGCAGTAGTCGATGGGCTGGCCGCGTTCCCGGAACAACTCGACCACGCGGCGCACGCCATCCACGGCATCGCCTTCCTCATCGGATGTCAGCAGCACGGCCACGGTTCCGGCGTGCGCCGGATGCCGGGCGACGAAGTCCTCGAGCCCAACCACGAAGGCGGCCACGCTGCCCTTCATGTCGGCCGCGCCGCGTCCGTAAAGATGGCCGTCGCGGACCGTCGGCTCGAACGGCGGGCTGGTCCAGTCTGCCGCCGGGCCCGTCGGCACCACGTCGGTGTGGCCCAGGAAGACCAGCACGGGCGATCCCGTGCCATGGCTCGCCCACAGGTTCAGCACCGGGCCGAAAGGGATGTGTTCGATGTTGAAACCGGACTTCTCGAGCCGCGCGGAAATCAGCGACTGGCAACCGGCATCATCCGGCGTCACAGATTGCCTCGCGACAAGGTCCATCGCCAGCGCGATCACGTCGCTCATTTACCAACCCCGAATTTCTTCTTGAAGCCATTGTCCGTGAAGCCGACGCTGACGTCGTCATCCATCACGACCACCGGGCGCTTCACCAGCGCAGGATATTCCTTGATCAGCAAGGTCCATTCCGGGTCCGAGCCGGGAGACTTGCGCGCATCAGGCAGCGTCCGCCACGTGGTGGAGGCGCGATTGACCAGTTTGTCCCAGCCGCCGAGCTTCGCCGCCCAGGCCTTCAGCGTTTCCGCCGGAATGCGTTGCGCGCGATAGTCGACGAAATCATGGGCTATCTCGAATCGTTTCAGCCAGTTGCGCGCCTTGCGGCAGGTGTCGCAGGTCTCCAGTCCGTACATCGTCAGCCCTGGCATGTCATTCCACCGCGCCGCGCAGCAAGTCGTTCACCGAGGTCTTGGAGCGCGTCTTCGCATCGACCTGCTTGACGATGACGGCGCAGTACAACGAATGGCTGCCGTCGGCCGCAGGCAGTGAACCCGAAACCACCACGCTGCCGGCGGGCACGCGTCCGTAACTGACCTCGCCGGTGGCACGGTTGTAGATGCGCGTGCTCTGGCCGATGAAGACACCCATGCCGATCACGCTGCCGCGCTCGACCACCACGCCCTCCACCACTTCCGACCGGGCGCCGACGAAACAATCGTCCTCGATGATGGTGGGCGCTGCCTGCAGGGGCTCGAGCACGCCGCCAATACCGACACCGCCGGACAGATGGCAGCGGGCGCCGATCTGCGCGCAACTGCCGACCGTGGCCCAGGTGTCCACCATCGTTGCCGCGCCGACATAGGCGCCGATATTCACGAAGCTCGGCATCAGCACCACGTCCCTGCCGATGCAGGCGCCGCGGCGAACGACGGCGCCCGGCACGACACGCGCGCCCAGTGCGCGAAACGCCGCTTCGTCGAAGCCTTCGAAACGGGTCGGCACCTTGTCCCAGAACGGCCCTGGCGCGCCGCCCGGCATCACCCGCATGTCGTTGCAACGGAAATACAGCAGCACGGCCTTCTTCAGCCATTCATTGACCTGCCAGCTGCCATCAAGGGGTTCGGCCACGCGCGCCTCGCCCGATTCCAGAAGGCTGATGGCCTGCTCCACCCTGGGTCGCACCGACTGGTCGATTTCCTCGACGGTCAGGCTGCCGCGACGGTCGAATGCGTCTTCGATCGCGCTGCGCAGTTCAGCCCTGGCGGCTGGATCTTGCTGCGTCATTCCCCTGTTCTCCTTCCAGGCAGGCGATCAACGCCGTGCGCAAAGTTTCAATCAATGGTTCGGGCAACGACGCGTCATGCTGGTCGCTGATGAGGAATATATCCTCCAGGCTGAGCCGCGTGCGCTGCGCGTCCAGGGTGTCGAAGTCCACCCGCGCCGGCACGCGGAAGTGGCGCAGGTGCCTGGGCGTGGCGCGCCGGGCCGGCTTGACCGCCGCCGGATCGCGCAGGGCCGACTGCAGCGTCTCGACGATGCGCGAAGGTTCCGGTGCCTGGGCGCCGGAAATCACCTGGAAATTGTCGAGCGCGAAACCGTCGGCGGATTTCATGATGCGGGCATCCAGCACGCCCAGCCCCAGGCGATCGAGCGTCGCCACCAGGGCCGCGAACAGGCCGTCGCGATCGGGCGTGCGCACGAACACCTCGAAGCTGCCCGGAGTATCCAGGCTGCGCGCCAGCACCACTGATTCGCGATGCGACTGCGCCAGCAGGCCGTCGGTCTGCCAGACCAGTTGCTCCGGGCGATAGCGCAGGAACGCCTCGTCCGGGAAATTCGCCCACAGTTTTTCGATGGCCGAATCGTCGAAGCCGGCATCGAGCAACTTGGCCAGGGCCATGTTGCCGGTGTCGGCCATGATGTCTTCGGCATTGAGTGGATGTTCCAGGCCGCGACGCAGCGCATAGCGCGTGGCCGTATGCAGGTCGGCCAGCAGCCGGTCCTTCCAGCCGTTCCACAATTTCGGGCTGGTGCCGGCGATGTCGGCGCAGGTCAGCAGGTACAGGTAATCGAGGTGCTCGCGGTCGGCGACGAACCGGGAAAACTTCGTCACGACTTCGGGGTCGGAAATGTCCTGCCGCTGCGCCGTCGTCGACATCACCAGGTGGTTGCGGACCAGCCACACCAGCAATTCGACATCCGCGCTGGGCAGAGCATGCGCCTCGGCGAACTCGCGAACGTCCTCGGCGCCCAGTTGCGAATGGTCGCCGCGCCGGCCCTTGGCGATGTCGTGGTAAAGGCCCGCGACCAGCAGCAGGAAAGGCTTGCGCAAACGCGGCACGACATCTGCCGTCATCGAGAAACCCGGCACCGGCGCGCCGCGCAGGAAATCCTGCAGCAGGCGCAACACTGTCAGCGTGTGCTGGTCCACTGTGTAGACGTGGAACAGGTCGTACTGCATGCGGCCCGACACCTTGCCGAACTCGGGCAGGTAGCGGCCGAGCACGCCCAGCCGCGCCATTCGCTTCAGCATGCCGACCGCGTTGGGTTGCGCCAGCAATTCGATGAAGCGCGCGCGCACCGCCTCGCCCTCTTCCGCATAGGAGTGGATGGTTGGCAAGGATTCGGCAAGGGCCCGCGCGGTTTCCGAATGCAGGCCGCGTGCGCTTTCCAGGCGCGTCCACACCGCGAACAATTCCAGTATCTCGGTCATGCCGCGACCCAGTCGCGGCGCATCGGTCATCGCCAGGTAGCCATGGCGCAATTCGAAGCCCGGCTGTACAGGCACCGGCGCGGCCACGCCGGCCAGTTGTTCCTCGAAGCGCTGCAGCAGGCGGTCGTTGATGCGCAGCATCGTGGCGGCCGCGCGGAAGAAACCCTGCATCATCTGCTCGACGGCCAGGTTGCCTTCCTCGTCCTTCAATCCCATCAGCGCGGCGAGCGCCTTCTGGTGGTCGAACAGCAGGCGTTCCTCGCGTCGTCCCGCCACCAGGTGCAGGCCGAAGCGCAATCGGGCCAGGTCGGCCCACTTCTGTTCCAGCGTCGCGCACTCCACTTCGCCCAGCAGGCCCAGCGGCACCAGCGCGCGCAGGCCGGGCACGCCGTACAGGCGCATCCCCATCCAGGTGACCGAATGCAGGTCGCGCAAACCGCCGGGCCCTTCCTTAAGGTTGGGTTCGAGGTTGTCGGCGGTGTCGTTGTAGCGGGCGTGCCGCGCGCGTTGTTCCTCGCGCTTGGCTTCGAAATATTTCCCGGGCGGCCACATCTTCTTCGGCGACAGCGCTTTCACCAACGCCTCGCGCGGCGCATCGCTGCCGCCAAGCGTGCGCAGTTCCATCAGGGACGTCAGCGTGGCGATGTCGTCGCGCGCTGCGTGCACGCATTCTTCCACCGATCGCACGGCATGGCTGGTGGCAAGGCCGGCATCCCACAACATCGCGAAGAACCGCGCCATCGCCGGCTCGTTCTTGCGCTGCACGCGAGGCTCGGCCAGCACCAGCAGGTCGATGTCGGAAAACGGGTACAACTCGCCGCGACCGTACCCGCCCGTGGCCAGCAGGCTCATCGCGTCGACGTTGACGATGCAGCGCTGCCAGGCTGCAGCAACCAGGGTGTCGATCAGGGTGCAACGCTTGCCGATCAGTCGCTCGACCGCTTCGCCAGCGGCAAAGGCGGCCTGCAGGTCGCTGCGATGCTGGCCCAGCGCGGCTTTCGCCGCCTCCCGCCAATCCGCGTCGTCACTCGCCTGCGAAAGGCGCGAGGCGAGCGTAGGCGCGGGCGCGGGCAGGGTCACAGGTCGTTGTCGTCGCCGGGTACGCGGGTCAGGATCTCGACGCCGTTATCGGTAACGGCCACGGTGTGTTCCCACTGCGCCGACAAGGACCGGTCCTTGGTAACGACCGTCCAGCCGTCGGGCATCAGGCGGGTGTGGCGCTGGCCTTCGTTCACCATCGGCTCGATGGTGAAGGTCATGCCTTTCTCGAGGCGCAGGCCGGTGCCTGGCGTGCCGTAATGCAGCACCTGCGGGTCTTCGTGATAGACGCGGCCGATGCCATGGCCGCAGTACTCGCGCACCACCGAGAAGCGCTCCGCTTCCACGTAGCGCTGGATCGCGTGGCCGATGTCGCCCAGGGTCGTGCCCGGGCGGACCTGGCGGATGGCCTGGAACATTGCCTCCCGCGTGACATCCACGAGGCGCTGCGCCTTCACCGACGGTTTGCCGACGATGTACATGCGGCTGGTATCGCCGTGGAAGCCGTCCTTGATGACGGTCACGTCGATATTGATGATGTCGCCTTCCTTCAGGATCTTGGCTTCGGTCGGGATGCCGTGGCAGATCACGTTGTTGACCGAGGTGCAGACCGTCGCCGGGAAGCCCTTGTAGCCGACATTGGCCGGAATGGCTTGCTGCACGTTGACGATATGATCGTGGCAGATGCGGTCGAGATAGGCGGTACTTACCCCCACCTTGACGTGCGGAGCCACGACTTGCAGCACTTCGGCGGCCAGGCGGCCGGCCACGCGCATCTTCTCGATGTCTTCGGGGGTCTTGATCGTTACGTTCATGGGCCGAATTATCCAACAGTTGCAAGGGTTTAGGCCAGCCCGGTATAATCGATGGGTTGGGGCTTGACCGTTCCATCCGCCCACGCCGAGCGTCATCGGTGAATCCACACATCAGGCTAAACCCCGTCCCGGGGTGCCCAGACCAGTAAACCGGTCCAGGTTCGAGACGGAAGCCCGATGGAGGCCCAACCCCGGAACCACTCGTCCGCTCAAGATGCGGCGCGGTTCCTATTTCTTCAAGGACAACGCAATGACCCAAGTCACCATGCGCCAGATGCTGGAAGCCGGCGTGCATTTCGGCCACCAGACGCGCTACTGGAATCCCAAGATGGGCCCGTTCATTTTCGGCGCCCGCGGCAAGATCCACATCATCAACCTCGAAAAGACCCTGCCCCTGTTCCAGGACGCGATGAACTTCGTGTCGGCCCTGGCCCAGAAGCGCGGCACCATCCTGTTCGTCGGCACCAAGCGTTCGGCCCGCGATTCGGTGAAGGAAGAAGCCGAGCGTTGCGGCATGCCCTATATGTCCATGCGCTGGCTCGGCGGCACGCTGACCAACTTCCGCACCGTGAAGGCCTCGGTCTCGCGCCTGAAGGAACTGGAAGCGGCTGAAACCGACGGCACCTTCACCAAGATGGTCAAGCACGAAGTGCTCGGCCTGCGCCGCGAGCGCGACAAGCTGCTGGCGTCCCTGGGCGGCATCAAGGAAATGAACCGCCTGCCTGACGCGCTGTTCGTGATCGACATCGGCCACGAGAACATCGCCGTGCAGGAAGCCAAGAAGCTCGGCATCCCGGTCATCGCCGTGGTCGACACCAACTACGACCCGACCCTGGTCGACTACCCGATCCCGGGCAACGACGACGCCATCCGCGCCGTGCAGCTGTATGTGCGCGCCGCCGCTGACTCGGTGCTGGAAGGCAAGGCTGCCGCTCCGCAGGCTGGCCAGCGCGACGACGAGTTCGTCGAGCTCGACGCCGAAGGCAATCCGGTCGGCAAGGAAGACAAGAAGGCGGCCCCGCGCCGCGCCCCGCCGCCGAAGAAGCCGGGCGCTCCGCGCCGTGACGGTGCGCGCACCGACGGCAAGCGCGACGGCGGCCGTTAAGTAACACGCAAGTCACGCGGGGGCAGCATGCTGCCCCCGCGCTTTCATTCATTCGAAAATTCGAGGGTCACCCATGGAAATTACCGCCAGCCTGGTCAAGGAACTGCGCGAGCGCTCCGGCGCCGGAATGATGGAGTGCAAGAAGGCACTCGCTGAAAACGACGGCCACATCGACAATGCGATGGAATACCTGCGCAAGACCGGTCTTGCCAAGGCCGACAAGAAGGCCGGCCGCGTGGCCGCCGAAGGTCGCATCGCGCTCGCTTCCGAAGCCAACAAGGCCGTGCTCGTCGAAATCAACTCCGAGACTGACTTCGTGGCCAAGGACGACGGCTTCCTGGCCTTCACCAAGGCGGTTGCCGACGTCGCCCTCGCCTCGGGCGCGGCTGATGCCGCAGCCCTGAAGGACGTTGCCCTCGGCGGCGAGACGGTCGACCTGGCACGCGCCGCGCTGATCCAGAAGGTCGGCGAAAACGTGCAGGTTCGTCGCCTGGTGCGCATCGCCAGCAACAACATCGTCGCCGGCTACGTGCATGGCGGCCGCATCGGCGTGCTGGTCGAGCTGAAGGGTGGCGATGCAGAGCTGGCCAAGGGCCTGGCGATGCACATCGCCGCGATGAACCCCCCCTACATCACGGGTTCCGACGTTCCGGCGGATTTCATCGCCAAGGAAAAGGAAATCGAGATGGCCAAGATGACCGACAAGGAAAAGGCCAAGCCGGCCGAAATCCTCGAGAAGATCATCGGCGGCAAGGTCGCTAAGATCATCAACGAAGTGACCCTCACCGGCCAGCCGTATGCGCTCGACACCGACAAGTCCGTCGATGCCGTGCTGAAGGCTGCCAAGGCCGAAGTGGTTTCCTTCTCGCGCATCGCCGTCGGCGAGGGCATCGAGAAAGTGGTCGAGGATTACGCGGCCGAAGTGGCGAAGGCCATGCAGGTCTAAGCACCTCATAGCCATCGAGGGCGATGAAAAAACCCGTGAGCAATCGCGGGTTTTTTCTTGTTCGAAGAAAACGCCTCAGGGCTTGGGCAAGAACACCAGCGGATCCACCGGTTTGCCGTTGCGGCGAATTTCGAAGTGCAGCATCTCGCGGATGGC
>JAPLSI010000188.1 GCA_026398715.1 Gammaproteobacteria bacterium | reverse complement strand
GACCATGGCCAGGCCGCAGGCAGCGAGCCCGCCGCCACCACGTCCGAAGACGACGCGTATTACGCGCAGTTCAAGGTGCCCGACGACCTGGTCTGGTAAGCGCGCCGACTATGGCCTGAGCTACGACAGCCCGACCGACCTGACCACCGGTTTTCATATCATGCGCATGGAGTGGACCCCGACCCTGGTGTCCACCTACATCGACAACAACCTGATCTGGTCGATGGATATTTCCGGCGCGTCGTGCACCGATTGCAGCGATCACGTCCACCCAGGCCGGGCGCTCCTCGGCCGGGGCTCCTGCCAGTCAAGACATCCGTGCCGGCAGTTCCGCTGCATCGGGGATTGATCCGCGTCAAGTCAGCAGCCCCGGGTTGTCCCAACATTGGACACAGGCTGGCGATCCCCGGAGGTCGACCGATGCTGCAGATTCGAATCCATGGTCGTGGCGGCCAGGGCGTGGTTACCGCCGCCGAGATGCTCTCGCTAGCCGCGTTCGAGCAGGGCCGCCATGCGCAGGCCTTTCCCAGCTTCGGCTCCGAACGCACCGGCGCGCCGGTGGTCGCGTTCTGCCGGATCGACGATCGCGAGATCCGCTTGCGCGAACCGATCCTGGCGCCGGATGTGCTGATCGTCCAGGACCCGACCCTGCTGCATCAGATCGACGTGTTCCAGGGCCTGCAAGCGGACGGCTATGTGCTGATCAACAGCCAGCGCAGCTTCCACGAACTGGGTCTGGCGGAATTCGAGCAACGCCATCGACTCGAGCGGCTCGCCACCCTGGCCGCAACCGAGATCGCGCTCAAGCACCTGGGCCGGCCCTTGCCGAACGCGGTGTTGCTCGGCGGCTTCGCCGCCCTGTCCGGCCTGATCACGCTCGATGCCGTCGCCCACGCGATCCACGCAAAATTCAAGGGCAAGGTAGCCGACGCCAATGTCGCGGCCGCCACCGAAGCCTTTGCCCGCATCCAGCGCGGGATGGAGGAGTTGACCCATGCTCAAGCAAACTGAAGGCTCGCGCGCGGTCGCCGAGGCGGTGGCGCTGTGCCGCCACACTGTCCGCGCTGAAATGGAGGCCGCCCATGCTTAAACAGATCGAAGGCTCCCACGCCGTCGCCGAGGCGGTGGCCCTGTGCCGCCCCGAGGTCATCTGCGCCTACCCGATTTCGCCGCAGACCCATATCGTCGAAGGCCTGGGCGAGATGGTGAAGCGCGGCACGTTGTCGCCGTGCGAATTCATCAACGTCGAGAGCGAGTTCGCGGCGATGAGCGTGGCCATCGGCGCCTCGGCGACGGGCGCGCGCACCTACACCGCGACCGCCAGCCAGGGACTGCTGTTCATGGCCGAGGCGGTGTACAACGCCTCCGGTTTGGGCCTGCCGATCGTGATGACCGTGGCCAACCGCGCCATCGGCGCGCCGATCAATATCTGGAATGACCACAGCGACTCCATGAGCCAGCGCGATTGCGGCTGGATCCAGTTGTTCGCCGAAAGCAACCAGGAAGCGCTCGACCTGCACATCCAGGCCTTCAAGCTGGCCGAGGAATTGTCCATGCCGGTGATGGTGTGCATGGACGGTTTCATCCTCACCCACGCCTACGAGCGCGTGGACATGCCCGAACAGGCCGAGGTCGACGCCTTCCTGCCGCCGTACGAACCGCGCCAGGTGCTCGATCCCAGCGAGCCGGTCTCGATCGGCGCGATGGTCGGACCGGAGGCCTTCATGGAAGTGCGCTACCTGGCCCATGCCAAGCAGCTGGCCGCGCTCGACGTGATTCCACGCATCGCCGAGGAATTTGCCGCGCGCTTCGGCCGCGATTCCGGCGGGCTGGTGCGCGGCTATCGCACCGAGGACGCCGACACCATCGTGGTCGCGCTGGGCTCGGTGCTGGGTACGATCAAGGACACCGTGGACGAGATGCGCGTCGATGGCATCCGCATCGGCGTGCTCGGCATCCAGTCCTTCCGCCCGTTCCCGCTGGCCGCCGTGCGCGCGGCATTGCAGAACGCCCAACGCGTGGTGGTGCTGGAAAAGAGTTTTTCAGTGGGGTTGGGCGGCGTGGTGTCGACCGATGTGCGACTCGCCTTGTCCGGTTTGCATCTGCATGGCTACACGGTGGTGGCGGGGCTGGGGGGTCGCGCCATCACCAAAGCCTCGTTGCACCGGACCTTGCGGGAAGCCATCGGCGACACCCTGCCGCCGCTGACGTTCATGGACCTGGATTGGCGGATCGTCAACCGGCAACTGCAGCGCGAGGCCGAAGTGCGTCGCAGCGGCCCGATCGCCGAAAACCTGTTGCGCGATGTCGGCGCCATCGCGGTGAAGGTGATCTGACATGAGCCAGCCCATCATGTTCTATCAAACCGGCACCCTCACCGTCGGCAACCGCCTGCTCGAGCCCGAACAGCGCAGCGTGCAATCGTCGACGATGCGCAACAACTCGCTCAACTCCGGCCACCGCGCCTGCCAGGGTTGCGGCGAGGCCCTCGGCGCGCGCTATGCGGTGGACGCGGCGATGCGCGCGAGCAACGGCCAGTTGATCGCCGCGAATGCCACGGGCTGCCTCGAAGTTTTTTCAACGCCGTACCCGGAAACGTCCTGGCAACTGCCGTGGATCCACTCGCTGTTCGGCAATGTCGCCGCGGTCGGCACCGGCATTGCCGCCGCGCTCAAGATCAAGGCGCAGAAAGCCGGTCTGGAACGCAGCGCCGTGCGCGTGATCGCGCAGGGCGGCGACGGCGGCACCACCGACATCGGATTCGGCTGCCTGTCGGGCATGTTCGAGCGCAACGACGACGTGCTCTACATCTGCTACGACAATGAGGCCTACATGAACACCGGCGTGCAACGCAGCTCGGCGACGCCGCCGGCCGCGCGCACCAACACCACCCTGGCGGTGGGCGAACATCCGGGCGCCGAGTTCGGGCAAGGCAAGAACCTGCCGCGCATCGCCATGGCGCACGAGATTCCCTACGTCGCCACCGCGACGGTCGCCGACCTGCGCGACCTCGAAGCCAAGGTGGAAAAGGCGATGAGCCTGCGCGGCGCGCGCTACCTGCATGTGCTGGTGCCCTGCCCGCTGGGCTGGGGCTCGGCCAGTTGCGACACCATCAAGCTGGCAAGACTAGCGTGCGAGACCGGCATCTTCCCGGTGTTCGAAGCCGAGCGCGGCGAGGTCACCCACGTCAGCAAGATCCGCCATCCGGTGCCGGTCGAGCATTACCTGAAACTGCAAAAGCGCTTCGCGCATCTGTTCACCGGCAACGGCCACCCCGAGATGCTGGCGCACATCCAAGCCGAGGCGGACCGCAACATCCGCCGCTTCAACCTGCTCGGCGAGGAGTTGGGCGCATGACCATGGAAAAACCCTTTGCGATTACCCTGGACCCCGGCTCGTCGTTGGCCAACAAGACCGGCAGCTGGCGCACCGAGCGCCCCGTCTATGTCAATCGCCTGCCACCGTGCAATGCGCAGTGCCCCGCGGG
>JAPLSI010000085.1 GCA_026398715.1 Gammaproteobacteria bacterium | reverse complement strand
GGATGGACGGTGTCAGGATCTTCGGCCGTGCCCGCGAGAAGGCCGCGGTGATCAGCTTCCTGGTCGAAGGCGCACATGCGCACGACCTGGCCACCCTGCTGGATCTGGAAGGGTTTGCCGTGCGGTCGGGACACCATTGCGCGCATCCGTTGATGGCGTATCTCGGCGTACCGGCGACCTGCCGCGCGTCGCTGGCTTTCTACAATACGTTCGAGGAAATCGACGGGTTCGTGGCGGCGCTGGGCAAGGTTCGGAAGATGCTGGGCTGATATTCGTGCTGCAGATCGGGAAGCGTGGTGAGGGGATTGGGAATGGGCAGTGAGGGAAAGTCTGGTGTGGGTGGGTGGGTGGGAGATAGCAGCCCGTTGCTGTTCCGGCCGGCTATCGCCGAGGATGTTTCGCGCGTTGTCGAGTTGGTCGAATCGGCGTATCGCGGCGAGGTAAGCCGCGCCGGATGGACGACGGAAGCGGATTTCCTGGACGGCCGCCGCACCGGCGCTGACGATATCGAAGCGATCCTGGCCAATCCGCTCAGCCGCATCCTGCTGGCCGAGCGCGATGGCGAATTGCTGGCTTGTGCCAATGTCGCCGTCGAGGACGGCGAAGGCTACTTCGGCATGTTTTCGGTCAAGCCCGGCTGCCAGGGCGCAGGCATCGGCAAGCTGGTGCTCGCCGAGGCGGAGCGCATCGTTGCCGCGGAATGGGCATGCCGGAAGATGCGCATGACCGTGATCGACATCCGCGATGAACTGATCTCGTTCTACGAGCGCCGCGGCTACCGGCGCACCGGCATCAAGAAGCCATTCCCCTACGGCGATGAGCGCTTCGGCATTCCGCTGCGCGACGACCTGCGATTCGAAATCCTGGAAAAGACACTTACATGAGCGACTCGATGATGGGCTGGATTCGCGTTTGCAGCCGGGCCGACCTGTTGCCCGGCGAGTTCCAGCTCGCCTACGACGGCGATACGGCGATTGCGGTATTCAACATCGATGGCGAACTGTTCGCGATCGAAGATGTCTGTACCCACGACGGCGGCGAACTCGCAGGCGGTCCCGTGGACGGCTACCTCGTGGAATGCCTTCGCCACGGCGCGAAGTTCGACCTGCGGACCGGCGCGGCGGTCT
The DNA here is from genome assembly GCA_026398715.1 of Gammaproteobacteria bacterium. The sequence goes on along the minus strand of JAPLSI010000085.1, from coordinate 5,395 downwards.
GCCATCCCGCCTACACGCCCACGGTGTGTTTCCCGGTGCGAGTCGAGGATGACGCGGTCTGGACGCGGGATGATCGCGGCTGAGCGGCGCGATCGGCCCGAAGGGTCTTGTTGTTGGGAATGATTCTCATTATGATTCCAGCTCGGGAATGGCCCGGACCTGGAAGACCTGCAAATGCGACAGCGGCCCGATCGTCACCTGCTTTCCCTGGCTGTCGGCCTGGCCCTGGCCTGCCTGATCCCTTCCACGGCAAGCGCCGCCGAGATCGACGCAGGCGACCTGCGCGACCGCAAGAATTCCGAGCTCGATAAGGTCACCGTCCAGGGCGATCCGGACTCGGGTTACGAAGCGACTCACAGCCAGTCGGCCACCCGGACCGACACCCTTCTGATCGACACGCCGCAGGCGATCACCGTCATCACCCGGGAACTCATCCAGGACCAGGCGATGCAGGGCATGGCCGATGTCGTGCGCTATGTGCCGGGCGTGGGCATGGCGCAGGGCGAAGGCAACCGCGACACGCCGATCTTCCGCGGCAGCAGCTCTACGGCCGACCTGTTCATCGACGGCATGCGCGACGACGTGCAGTACTTCCGCGACCTCTACAACATCGATCGGGTGGAAGCGTTGAAGGGATCGAACGCGATGATCTTCGGCCGCGGTGGATCGGGCGGCGTGCTCAATCGGGTTACCAAGCAGGCCGACGGCGAGACCCGGCGCGACTTGGCGCTTCTGGGGGGTTCGTGGAACCGGCTGCGCGCCACTGCCGACGTAAGCGATGCGATCAACGACAAGGGCGCATTCCGGGTCAACGCGCTGGTCGAGGAGACTGACAGTTTCCGCGACGACGTGTCCGCAAGTCGCCGCGGCATCAACCCCACCGTGTCCTTCCTGTTCGGCGACAGCACCGACCTGTCCCTGGGCATCGAGCACTTCCAGGACGAGCGCACGGCGGACCGGGGCATCAGCTCGGTGCTCGGCAAGCCCGTCGACGTCGACCCCTCCACGTTCTTCGGCGATCCCGAACGCAGCCGCGCCGAGGTCGAAGCCAACACCTTCAGCATGTTGTGGGAACACGGCTTCGCCAACGGCGCGAACCTGCGCAACCGCACCCTTTTTGGCCGCTACGAAAAGTTCTACCAGAACGTCTTTCCGGGGGCGGCACGCGCCGACGATACGGTCACGTTATCCGCGTACAACAACGACACCCGGCGCGACAACCTGCTTAACCAGACCGACCTCGTGTTCGTTGCGAATACCGGCGTGATTGAGCACAAACTGCTGGCAGGCGCCGAGTTTGGTCGCCAGGAAACCGATAATTTTCGCGAGACGGGCTACTTCTCGGATGACTGCGCAGCAGCCTCGACCACTTCCGTTCGCGTATCACTGGACGACCCGCGCTATACCGGCCCCCTGTGTTTCAAACAGGGCACATCCGACGCCGACAACCACGGCGTGGCGCGGACCGCCGCCGTGTATGTGCAGGACCAGATCGAATTCTCGCCCCACTGGCTCGCCGTAATCGGCCTGCGCTACGACCACTTCGAGCTGGACCTGCGCAACAACCGCACAGGCAGTGATCTGTCGTCGAGCGATTCACTGGTCTCGCCGCGAGTCGGACTGATCTACAAGCCACAGGCCAACATCTCCATCTACGCCAACATGGGCAAGGCTTTCCTCCCGCGGTCCGGCGAACAGTTGGCTTCGCTCTCCGCGCCCAACCAGTCGCTGGAACCCGAAGAATTCAACAACCTGGAGCTGGGCGCGAAGTGGGATGTCAGCGCGACGCTGTCGGCAACCGCTGCCATCTACCGCCTGGCCCGCAGCAATGTCGCCGTGGTGGACCTGCTGGATTCAACGAAACTAGTACTGCTGGCCGGCGACAGCCAGCGCGTCGAGGGCATCGAGCTTGGGTTGAGCGGAAAGATCGGTCAGAACTGGAGCGTGATGGGCGGCTTCGCCTACCAGGATGCGCACACGACCCAGGACGTCGAAACGTCGCCGGGCATCGTGCTGCCTGCAGGCAGGATCCTCGCCCAGGTTCCGCGCCGCACTTTCTCGCTCTGGAACCGCTATGACTTCAATCCACGCTGGGGCGCAGCGCTAGGCTTGATTGCGCGTGACAAGATGTTCGCGTCTACCAGCAATGCCGTCACCCTGCCCGGTTATGCGCGCGTGGATGGCGCCGTGTTTTTCGCAGTGAATGAAAACGTCCAGATGCAGCTCAACGTCGAGAACCTGCTCGACAAGGAATACTTCGCCTCGGCGCATAGCGATACCAACATCAGCCCCGGGTCGCCGCGCGCGGTCAACCTCGGCCTGCGCCTGAGCTTCTGACGGGCGTTCAGCCCTTCGCCTGGATTCGCACCAGCAGGACTTCGCCGCCGCCTTCGAGGATCACGCGTCGGCCGCTATCGGCGGCCGGGGCGATCAGCGCGGTATCGCCCTGCTCGAGCACCTTGGGCAGCAACTGGTCCTTGAACAGGGCGCGTCCGCTCATTACGTACACGGCCCAGGTGACACCCGGTTCGGCGAAGAACAGCATCGGCCCCACCAATGGCCGGTGCAACAAGCTCGCTTCCACCTGGTCGCGGCGCCACATCAGGTTGAAGTCCTGCGTCGGCCCGGAAATCAGTTCCGCTCGCAGTGGGCGCTCGCCGGCAAAACGGACGCGGTCGTGGGGCGGGGACATTTCGACGTTCTCGTCATCATCGAAGACCAATCGCATCCCGTCTCCGGCCAGCAAGACCAGCTCGCGATCGACTCCCGGGAACGTCGAGAACGGCCCATCCTTCTCCACTTCGGCGATGGAAAGCCGCCAGTCCCATGCTTGCGCATCCGGTGGCGAGCGGAATATTTCGCGCGTCCAGCCCAGGCCGTTCTTCCAGCGCTCCCGTCGATATTCATTCGCGGGGATGAGGGTGATTTCCATCCGCGCATTGTGTTGTCCGCATCATGCGTCGGCAAGCTGCAATTGCCGCAGCCCGGTTTCCCCATGCGTGTCCAGCCAGACGGAGTCCCAGTACGGGTAGGCGCCAACCGACTTCACCAGGCCAACGCGCACCGGATTGGCGACAAGGTGGCGCGCGACGGCGAGCAACCCCTGCTGGCTGTCGAGCTTGCGCTCGTTGTAGCCCTTGGCCCACAACCAGCCGTTGATGCGGAAACGCGACTCGACGCCGCGCGCGCTGATGGCCTTGAAGCGCCGGACCAGCGGATCGAGGGAGTCGCCCTCGCCCATCACCACCAGCCCCTGCCATCGGTCGGGCATCAGCACCCATGCCAGGCAGCGGGAACGGCCCCATATCCCCGGGTCCGCCTGCGTGCGGGCCACCGCACGCGCCGCCTCCGGATCGAGGAACAAGGGCCGGCGGAACAGACTGCTGATGGTCACGAAATAGGCTTGCTCGGACGCGGCGGTGAACGACGGCGCTACGTCGCTTGCGTTCGATGCTTCGGCTTCGGATTGAAGTTGCGCGTGCATGGGATTCTCCAGGCGTTGCGAACACGACGAGGACGCGGGGCGGCGACTGCGCGCGACGAGGTGCACGCAGACGCCGCGGTGAAATCAACGACCGCTGCCGGCCTTCGGCTTGGCGGGCGCGGGACGGGCCGCCGCGGGCTTGGCCGTGCCCGCACGGGTAGCGCCCGCCGCCGGCGCCGCACCACCGGCAATGACGATCCGGTCGCGGTTCTTTTCGATGGTGGACAGGCCGATGCCCTTCACCGAGGCCAATTGGTCGATGCTGCGGAACGGCCCGTTGGCCTTGCGATAGACAACGATGGCTTCGGCCTTGGAGGGCCCGATGCCGTCCAGCACGCGATCGAGCGTGGCGGCATCGGCGGTGTTGATGTTCACCCGTTCGCCCCCGGCCAGGGCGGCGGTCGCGAACAGGGCGGACAGGACAAGGGTCTTGATCAGCAGGGTGAACTTCTTCATGGCAGCTCCGGGATGGTGGTTCCGCCGCGGCAGGCGCCGGGTCGGTAGCTGCAGTGTCGACACCGTCACGCTCGGGGCCTATCGCCATTTCCTCCACATTCCCCTGCGAAGCCGGCTTATGACCGGGTCAGCCTTTTCCCAAGGGGTCGGCTAGAATTAGCCATTACCCCGGGAGTCACCGCGCCGAATGGACACCGCAAAAACCGATCGTCTGGTCGCCGATGCCTGGGACGGCGACATCGTTCCGCAGCTGGTCGAATACATCCGCATTCCGAACAAGTCGCCGATGTTCGACGCCGACTGGCAGGCCAACGGCTACATGGACGCCGCGACCGACTTGCTGGCCGACTGGGCACGCAAGCAGGACATCAAGGGAATGCAGGTCGAAGTGGTGCGCCTGCCTGGCCGCACGCCGCTGATCTTCATCGAGATCGCCGGGCACAACGACGACTGCGTCCTTCTCTACGGGCACCTGGACAAGCAACCCGAAATGACCGGCTGGGCCGACGACCTCGGGCCGTGGTTGCCGGTGCTGAAGGGCGATCGACTTTATGGTCGCGGCGGCGCCGACGACGGTTACGCCATCTTCGGCTCGCTCACCTCGATCCGTGCGTTGCAGGAACAGGGCTTGCCGCATGCGCGTTGCGTGGTGCTGATCGAGGCCTGCGAAGAGTCGGGCAGCTACGATCTTCCGTTCTACGTGGACCACCTTGCCGAACGCATCGGCAAGCCGTCCCTGGTCGTCTGCCTGGACTCCGGCTGCGCCAATTACGACCAGTTGTGGTGCACGACGTCCTTGCGCGGCCTGGCCGGCGGCAACCTGCGCGTGCAGGTGCTGACCGAAGGCGTGCATTCCGGTGACGCGTCCGGCATCGTCCCGTCCAGCTTCCGCCTGCTGCGCCAGCTGCTGTCGCGGCTCGAGGATGAAGCGACCGGCAAGATCCTGGTGGAAGAACTGACCGTCGAGATCCCCGAACAGCGCCGCCTGCAGGCGGTGCGCGCCGCCGAGGTACTGGGCAACGACGTGTTCGACAAGTTCCCGTTCCTGCCCGGCATGACGCCGATGGACAGCGACCTGACGCAGATGATCCTCAACCGTACGTGGCTGCCGATGTTGTCGGTGACCGGCGCCGACGGCCTGCCGCCGCTGTCCAATGCCGGCAACGTGCTGCGCCCGACCACGGCGGTAAAGCTTAGCCTGCGACTGCCGCCGACCCTCAACCCGAAGCTCGCCACTGAAATCCTGAAGAAGGTACTCACCAGCAATCCGCCGAACGGCGCGGTCGTGGAGTTCGAAGTCGAGAAAGCATCAACGGGCTGGAATTCGCCTGCGCTCGCGCCGTGGCTGGAACACGCGATTGATCACGCCAGCCAGGAATTCTTCGGTGCCCCGGCGATGTACATGGGCGAAGGCGGCACCATCCCGTTCATGGGCATGCTCGGCGAGAAATTCCC
>JAPLSI010000187.1 GCA_026398715.1 Gammaproteobacteria bacterium | reverse complement strand
GCTGTACAGGCAGGTCGTGCTCATTCGGAAGTCCAGCGTGACCAGCAGGTCCAGCTTGCCTTCGGGCGCCTTGTCGTGCCAGACCACTTCGGTGGGCTTGGCTTCCTCTTTGCCGAGGTCCTTGCCCTGCACGCCGTTGCTGGTGCCCAGCAGGTGCTTGAGGAAATACTCGTGGCCCTTGCCGGATGAACCGATGATGTTGGAGCGCCAGACGAACATGTTGCGCGGCCAGTTGGCCGGGTGGTCCGGGTCTTCGCAGCTCATCTTGAGCGAGCCATCCTTCAGCGCCTTGACGGCGTAGTCCTTGGCGTCCAGGCCGGCGGCCTGCGCGTCCTTGACCACCTGCATCGGGTTGGTCTGCAGCTGCGGCGCCGATGGCAGCCAGCCCATGCGCTCGGCGCGCACGTTGTAGTCGATCATGCTGCCGCCGTACAGCTTCTTGTCGGCCAGCGGCGACAGCACCTCATCGACGCCCAGCTTTTCATAGCGCCACTGGTCGGTGTGGGCGTAGAAAAAGCTGGTCGAATTCATCTGCCTGGGCGGGCGGATCCAGTCGAGCGCGAAGGCCAGCGGCGTCCAGCCGGTTTGCGGGCGCAGCTTTTCCTGGCCCACGTAATGCGCCCAGCCGCCGCCGCTTTTGCCGATACAGCCGCACATCATCAGCATGTTGATGACAGCGCGGTAGTTCATGTCGCTGTGATACCAGTGGTTCATGCCCGCGCCGATGATGACCATCGACTTGCCCTGCGTCTTGTCGGCGTTGTCGGCAAACTGGCGCGCCACGGCGATGATCTGGTCACGCGGCACGCCGGTGATCTGCTCCTGCCAGGCGGGGGTGTAAGGCGTGTTGTCGTTGAAGTCGCTGGCGGCGAGTTCGCCGGGCAGGCCGCGTGCAATGCCGTACTGCGCCACCTGCAAATCGAACACCGTGGCGACCAGGGCCGAGCGCTCTTCGCCCGCCTTGCCGAGAGAAATGCGCTGCACCGGCACCGTGCGCACCAGCACATCGCCCGGCGCCTTGGCTTGCGCGTTGTTCGGGAAATGCTCGTGGTGAATGCCGCCGAAATACGGGAAACCCACCTGGGCGCCCTCGTGGCTGGCCGCTTCGCCCTCCATCACCGAGAGTTTCAGGCTGACTTCCTGGCCGTGGCGCGCTTCTTTCGATTCCAGATTCCACTGGCCCTCATCGGCGCGGCCGTCCGGCCCCCAGCGGAAACCAATCGCGCCGTTCGGCAGCACGACTTTTCCGCTCGCGTCGAAAGCGACGGTTTTCCAGTCCGGGTTGTTGGCCTGGCCGAGATTGCCGTTGAAATCCGAGGCGCGCACATAGCGATCCGGCACCAGCACGGTGCTGCCGTTGTCCAGCTTGTGCTCTTTCAGCATGACCAGCATCGGCAGGTCGGTGTAGCGCCGGGCGTAGTCGTCAAAATAGGCCGAGCGCGGCTTGCCGTTGCCGCCGAAATAGAAGTCCTTCAGGATCACATGGCCCATCGCCATCGCGACGGCGGCGTCCGTGCCCTGCTTGGGGTGCAGCCACAGATCGGACAGCTTGGCGACTACCGAATAAGCGCGCGTGATGCCCACGGTCTTGCAGCCCTTGGAGCGCACTACGGTGAAGAAGGGGGCGTCGGGCGTGCGCGTCTGCGGCACGTACGAGCCGCAGGCAATCATGAAGCTGGAGTTGTAACCGT
>JAPLSI010000154.1 GCA_026398715.1 Gammaproteobacteria bacterium | reverse complement strand
CACCCTAGCCCGCGACGATGTTGATGATCTTGCCGGGCACCACGATGACCTTGCGAACGGCCATGCCCTCCATGAAGCGCTGCACGTTGGGTTCGGCCAGCGCCAGTTGCTCGAGCTGCTCGCGCGGCAGGTCCAGCGCGACCTCAAGCGTACCGCGCAATTTTCCATTGACCTGGACGGCTAGCGTGACCGAATCCCGGGCCAACGCCGACTGGTCAGCCTTCGGAAACGGCAGGTCTTCCAGCGTGGTTTCACCATGACCGAGCTTTTGCCAGAGTGCGTGCGAGGTATGGGGCGTGATCGGATTCAACAACAGCGTCACCGCCTCGAAGGCCTCCTGGCGAAGCGCGGCCGCATTGGCGCTGGCTTCGTCGTAGCGCGACAGGGCATTGAGCAATTCCATCACCGCCGCGATGGCCGTGTTGAAGGTATAGCGCCGGCCGTAGTCGTCACCGACCTTCTGGATGGTTTCGTGCAGTTGCCTGCGCAGCGCCTTGCCCGCAGGCGACAACGCCGACGTATCCAGCGGTCCCGGCCTGCCGAGGGCGACGTGCTTGTTGGCCTGGTTCCAAAGCCGGCGGATGAAGCGCGACATGCCCTCCACGCCGGACTCGTTCCAGTCCAGCGACTGTTCCGGCGGCGCGGCGAACATCGAGAACAGTCGCACCGTGTCGGCGCCGTAGCGATCGACCATGGTCTGCGGATCGACGCCGTTGTTCTTGGACTTCGCCATCTTTTCGGTGCCGCCGATGTGCACCGGCTGGCCATCGGCAATCAGGCTGGCGCCGAGCGGACGTCCCTTCTCGTCGCGGCGGACTTCCACTTCGGCAGGATTGAACCAGTCGCGGCCGCCAGCAGCACTGTCGCGGTAAAAAGTATCGGCGATCACCATGCCCTGGCACAGCAGGTTGGTGGCCGGCTCGTCGCTCGACACCAGCCCCGCGTCGCGCATGAGCTTGTGATAGAAGCGGAAATACATCAGGTGCATGATCGCGTGCTCGATGCCGCCGATGTACTGGTCAACAGGCAGCCAGTAATTGGCGCGCTCGTCCACGAAGGTATCGAAGGTATCGGTCTCGCGCTCGGCCGGGCCGCCGCATTGGGGACAGGTCGTCTTGCGCCACTCCGGGTCGGCCTTGATCGGCGACTTCATGCCAGTGAACGCCACGTCTTCCGGCAGGACGACCGGCAACTGGTCTTCCGGCACCGGCACGGCATCGCACTTGGCGCAGTAGATGATCGGGATCGGACAACCCCAATAACGCTGGCGGCTCACACCCCAGTCGCGCAGGCGGAAATTGACGCGACGTTCGCCCTTGCCTTCGCGCTGCAGTTTTTCGGCCAGGAATTCAAAGGCCTTGCGGTAACCCATGCCGTCCAGCTCGCCGGAATTCACGACCATCAGGTCGGCGCGGGTCTTGTCCGAATACCAGTCTTTCCACTGCGCATCGTCGTAGGCGAAATCCGGCGCGAGATGCGGCGGCAGGGGCGTGCGCACGGCAATCACCTGGCGAATCGGCAAACCGTACTTGTGCGCGAATTCGAAATCGCGCTCATCATGGCCGGGCACCGCCATCACCGCGCCCGTGCCGTAGCCCATCAGCACAAAATTCGCGACCCATACCGGCACCGGCTCGCCGCTGAGTGGATGGGTCACGGTCAGCCCCGTGTCGTGTCCTTTCTTTTCCTGCGTCTCCAACTCGGCTTCGGAAACGCCACCATGGCGGCATTCCTCGATGAAGGCGGCCAGTCCCGGATTACCCGCAGCCGCCTGCATCGCCAATGGATGCTCGGCCGCCACCGCGACATAGGTCACGCCCATCAGCGTGTCCGGTCGCGTGGTGAAAACGCGCAAGGCTTCGTCTTGCCCGGGCACGGCGAAATCGATCTCGAGGCCTTCGCTGCGACCAATCCAGTTGCGCTGCATGGTCTTGACCGCGTCGGGCCAGCCGTCCAGCGTGTCCAGGCCGTCGAGCAATTCCTGCGCGTAGTCGGTGATCTTCAGGAACCACTGCGGGATCTCGCGTTTTTCAACGATAGCGCCGCTGCGCCAGCCACGACCATCCACCACCTGCTCGTTGGCCAGCACGGTCTGGTCGACCGGATCCCAGTTCACGACGCTGTTCTTGCGATAGACGATGCCCTGGCGGAACAGCCGGGTGAACATCAACTGTTCCCATCGGTAATAGTCCGGCCGGCAGGTCGCTACTTCGCGCGTCCAGTCGATCGCATAGCCGAGCGCCTGCAACTGCCCACGCATGTGTTCGATGTTGGCGTAGGTCCACTTGGCAGGCGCAGTGTGGTTCTTGATCGCGGCATTCTCGGCCGGCAATCCGAAAGCATCCCAACCCATCGGCTGCAACACGTTGAAGCCGCACATGCGGCGATAACGGCTGATCACATCGCCAATCGTGTAGTTGCGGACGTGGCCCATGTGCAGGGCGCCGGACGGATAGGGCAGCATCGACAGGCAGTAGTACTTGGGCCGGTTCGGGTCTTCCACCACCTGGAAGGCGCCAGTGGCTTGCCAGTGCGCCTGCGCGGCGGCTTCAACGGCCTTCGGGGCGTAGGCGCCGGGCTCGGGGATGTCATGCATGGGGTTGTTGCCGGAAGGTTGAAAACAAGACGCCTAGGGTAACGCAGCGGGCACGCCGGCAAAAACCCGCTTTGCAGCGACACGCTGAGGCGACGCGAACCAAGCACTCGGTGGGTGGACCATTGGCACATGGCATGGCCGCAGCGAATGCCCAAGATGCGCACCATGCCTACCTCGCCGACCCATCCTGCCGCCCCGGCCATCGTGACCCGCGGCCTGACCCGCCAGTTTCCAGGCGGGTTCGGGGTTCGCGACCTCGACCTCAATGTGCCCGCGGGCTCGATCTACGGGTTCCTCGGCCCCAATGGCGCCGGCAAGACGACCACCATCCGCCTCCTGCTCGACTTGCTGCGGCCCCAGTCGGGCAGCATTGAACTGTTCGGGCGGCGCCTGGACCGGAGCACGCGGCAGACGCTTGGACTGGTCGGAGCCCTGGTCGAATCACCGTCGCTCTATGGACACCTGACCGGTCGCGAAAACCTGGAAGTCACGCGTCGCCTGCTGGACCTGCCGCGTGCGCGGATCGACGTCGTGCTGGAGCGGGTCGGCCTGTCGGAGTCCGCCGGACGCCGCGTGCGTGACTATTCGCTGGGAATGCGGCAGCGCCTTGCGATCGCCCTCGCACTGATCGGCGAGCCCCGGTTGCTGATCCTGGACGAACCGGGCAATGGCCTGGATCCGGCGGGCATCCAGGACATGCGGCGGTTGCTTCGGTCCCTTGCCGAAGAAGGCATCACCGTTTTCGTGTCCAGCCACCTGCTCAGCGAAGTGGAGTTGATCGCCACCCACGTGGGCGTCCTGCACGCGGGGCGACTGAGCTTTGAAGGACGCCTGGAGGAACTTCGGGGACGAGTGAAGCCGCGCCTGCTGCTTCGCTGCGACGAACCCTTGCGCGCTCGCGCCCTGTTGGCTGGCGTCGGCGAGACCGTGGGTTGGCTCGACGAAGGCACGCTCGTGCTCAGCCTGGACGGGAAGTCGGCCGCGCAGGTAAATCGCTTCCTGGTCGGTCATGGACTGGAGGTCAGCCACCTGGCGCTCGAGCACGCTTCGCTGGAGTCGTTGTTCTTCGACCTGACCGTGGACCGATCCCTGGAGGATGCCGCATGAGCGCCCTGCTTCGCGCCCTGCACGCCGAGGCGCTCAAGATGCGCGGCACGCTGGCGCTTTGGATGTGCCTGATCGCGCCGGCCACGGTCGTCGCCCTATACGTGTTGCAGGTGACTTTCAGCAAACTGGGAATGCGCACGGGTGGCGACCCGGCGAAGGCGTGGTTTGCGTTTTCGCAAAGCATCCTGGTGCTTTGGCTGTTCCTGATGTTGCCCCTTTTCATCACCCTGCAGTCGGCGCTGCTGGCTGGACTGGAACACGGTGAACGCCAGTGGAAACACCTCCTGGCCTTGCCTGCGCCACGGTCGGTGCACTACCTGGCCAAGCTGATCATGCTGGCGGCGATGGTGTTCGCTTCTTTCGCATTGCTGGCGCTGCTGATTCCGCTGGGCGGCCTGGTGCTTATGTGGGTCAAGCCGGGCTTTGGCCTGGCCGGCGCCCCGGACTGGGCGCACCTGGCCACGCTGACCGGCGCCGGATTCGTCGCGTCACTGCTGGTGGTCGCGCTGCAGAACTGGATCGCCATCCGCTGGCGCAGCTTCACCGTCGCGGTCTCGGTCGGAATGAGCGCGACCGTCATCGGCTTCCTGGTTGGCCAGTCAAACCGGTTTGGCCACTGGTATCCGTGGTCGATGCCGATGCAGGTCCTTGCCGGCGAGGGAGAGCACATTGCCTTCGTGATGCTGGCCGGCTTGCTGGGCGGCGTGGCGGTTGCCGGCCTGGGCCTGGCTGATTTCCTGCACCGCGAATTTTCCTGAACCGGCCTCGCCCCTGGCTTGATTACACGCTGCGGCGGCACCATCTGGGCAGTTGACCCCTGCAGGAAATCCCATGGACGCCAACGCCTACGTATTCGACGCGACCCTTGCCGCCTTCGAACCGGAAGTCATCCTGAAATCGAAGGACGTGCCGGTGCTGGTCGACTTCTGGGCGGCCTGGTGCGGACCTTGCAAGACCCTGGGACCCATCCTGGAAAAGCTGGCGGCCGAATTCGCCGGTGGCTTCGTGCTGGCCAAGGTGGACGTGGATGCCGAGCAGCAGCTGGCCGGCTATTTCCAGATCAAGTCGATCCCGACGGTGATGCTGCTCAAGGACGGCCAGATCGTGGACGGCTTCCCGGGCGCGCTGCCGGAAGGGCAACTGCGCGAATTCCTGAAGCACCATGGCATCGAACCGCGCGTTCCCGAGGCGGCGCCCGCCGAATCGGAGGCAGCCCCGGTGGTCGCGGATCCGCATGAAACCCTGGTCCATGTCCGGGCCGCCGTGCACGCCGAACCGGACAAGCCCGAACTCAAGCTCGACCTTGCCCTGGCCTTGCTGGCCACAGGCGGTGTCGCCGAGGCCGAGGCCCTGCTCGACGGGCTTCCGGCCAACCTGGCGACCGACGAGCGCGCCATCAAGGCCCGCGCGCGGCTTGGTTTTGCTTCGCTGCTGAAGGATGCGCCGCCCCGTGAACCGCTGCTGGCGGCCATCGCGGCCGATCCGGAAGACCTTCGTGCGCGCCACCTGCTGGGCGTGCGCCTGCTGGTGGAGGGCGAAAGCGAGCCTGCCCTGCAGCAGTTCCTGGAAATGTTGCGGCGCGATAAAACCTACCTGGACCAGTTACCCAAGCGCACCCTCATCGACGCCTTCCGGGTCATCGAGGAC
>JAPLSI010000180.1 GCA_026398715.1 Gammaproteobacteria bacterium | reverse complement strand
GGAAGCGCCTGCCGGTGGGACGGCGCTCGAGCAATTCGATGCAGCCGATCTCGATGACCCGGTTCCCGCGTTCCCACGACAACCCCGTCGTTTCCGTATCCAGCACCACCTGCCGCATCAGCGCATGTCCTTCTTGATCAGGTCCGCGGCGTTGCGCGCCAGCTTGTCCACCCGCTCGTTGTCCACGTGGCCCGAATGGCCGCGCACCCAGCGCCAGTGCACCTTGTGCTTGCCGGCGGCGCGGTCGAGCCGTTCCCACAGGTCCTGGTTCTTGACCGGCTGGCCGGCCGCCGTCTTCCAGCCGCGGCGGATCCAGTTCGGCATCCACTCGCCCACGCCCTTCTGTACGTACTGCGAGTCCGTATGCAGGGTGACCTCGCACGGCGTGCTCAAGGCTTCCAGCGCCACGATCGCGGCCATCAGTTCCATCCGGTTGTTGGTGGTGCGTCAGCCGGCGCTCATGCCGGGGCGAAGACTGACCGCTGCATGGTTGCGACGCAAGGGCGTGAGTCCTGCTTCGCGTCGCCGCAACACCACCAGGTTGGCGACGCGGAATCCGTCGAGCCATGACTCACCGGCTTCTGCGGTCAACGCCGCCTTGGCGTTCGGCCAGAAGGGACCGATGTGGCGGCAGCGAACCGGGTCCAGGCCTGCGTCCCCGGCCAGGCGTTGCACATAGGACGCCGCCACACCGCGACCGGACGGCGACCACCAGCGCAATCGGGCCAGGCTCCAGGGGTTCAGGCTGATGACCAGGGCCACGCCTTCGGGCTTCAGCACCCGGGCGATCTCGTGCATCAGGGCTTCCGGGTCGGTCGAGTCTTCGAGCGCGAACAAGGCGTAAACCAGGGAAAGACTGCCGCTTTCGATGGGAAGTTCAGAATCCCGACAGCGCAATTGACCAGCCAGGCCCTGCCCCGATCGGTAAAGGCTGACCACGTGCCGAAGCATGTTGCCGGAAAGTTCCGGGGCGATTTCGGAAGATGGACGAAGATAAAGACCGTACTGGCCGAAAACCCGGGTCAATTCCGGAATCGCCATGCGCTGCACGCCAGCGAGAAGCTGCCGTCCTGCCTGCCGCCGCAGCCACGGGTGAGACCGGGCGTCGGGTTGACTCGGAAGGCGACGGGGAGGCATGGTCGGGATTCTGCGGCAATCCGCCACCAAGGTCACTCCCTGAATGCTCGTCCTGCGTCCCCTGCCTGCTTTCTCGGACAATTACATCTGGACGCTTGCCGACGCGGCGGGGCGCGCCGTCATCGTCGATCCGGGCGACGCTGCGCCCGTGATCGAAGCCGCCAACGCCGGCCTGAAGCCGGTTGCGATTCTGCTCACCCACCACCACGACGACCACATCGGCGGTGCCGCGGCGCTCATCGAGAGATTCGACATTCCCTGCTACGGCCCGGTCGACGCCAGGATCGCTTGCCCCATGCAGCCGGTTCGCGAGGGCGATCGCGTTCGCATCGATGTGCTGGACCTGGACCTGGACGTGATGGAAGTGCCCGGGCACACCACCAGCCATATTGCCTTCCATGGCGGCGGCTTCCTGTTCTGCGGCGATACGCTTTTCAGCCTGGGCTGCGGTCGAATGTTCGAAGGCACGCCGACGCAGTTCCTCGGCTCGCTCGATCGGCTTGCCGCCTTGCCGGGCGACACCCAGGTCTGCTGCGGCCATGAATACACGCAGTCCAACGGCCGCTTTTCGGTCGCTGCCGAACCCGACAACGCGGAACGCGATCGTCGCCTGGCGCAGGTCGCCGACCTGCGTTCGCGCAGCTTGCCGACGGTGCCGAGCACGATGTCGAGTGAACGGGCCTGCAATCCTTTCCTTCGCGTCGACCAGCCCGGGCTGTGGGCGGGACTCGAGGCACGAGGCGTGGCCCAGGGCGACCGCATCGCCGCGTTCGCCGCGCTGCGTGCATGGAAAGACGGATTCTGATGGCGTTCGTGCGTGGGCGGATTCTTTCCGCGCTGGCCGGCGCGCTTTGGCTGGCCGGTTGCCAGCCGGTGGTCCGGCCCAACCTGCCGGCCGCCCCGGCAACACCCCCTGCAACATCGGCAGAGGCGGTGACTGCACCCGCAGCCGCGACCGCCGCGCCAGTTCCCGCCGATCCCGTCGCCGCCATCGAGGCGCTTGCGCCGGTAGCTCCGGTTCCGACCATGGGTCGGGGCGCGGACGTTTTCGAAAGAATCAACAAGGGGCTCAGCCCGGACGCATGTTCGGCCGGCAGCAACAGCCATCGCTGGCGCAAGCGCTATGCGGGAAATCCCGCCGCCTTTTCCCGACATCTCGCGCAGGTGTTGCCGCTGCTCGATTTCGTCAGCATGGAAGTCGAGCGCTCGGGCTTGCCTTCGGAGTTCGTCTTCATCCCACTGGTGGAGAGTTGGTACAAGCCTGAGGCCATGGGTGCGGGTGGCCCGGCTGGAATGTGGCAGATGATCTCCAGCACGGCCCGCAACCACGGCGTGCACATCCAGCCGGGCTACGACGGCCGGCTGTCGCCAGTGGAATCGACGCGCGCGGCACTGTCCTACCTCAAGACCTTGCAGGGAATGTTCGGCAACTGGCAAGCGATCGTGATGGCCTACAACGCCGGCGAAGGTCGCATCCAGAATGCCTTCCGGAGCGCGCGCAGCCGCGAAGTCTCCGCCGCCTTGCGCAAGCCGCACGGCTTGTCGAACATCACCTACGACTACGTCGCGAAGTTGCAGGCCCTGTCGTGCCTGGTTTCCGAGCCCGAGCGCAACGGGCTGTCATTGCCGAGCGCCACCCAGTTCGTTCCCGTGCTGCCCCTGCTGATCGAAGCGGACGTGCAGTCGCTCGACGACTTTGCGCGCCAGCAGAACCAGGACCCGAAACAAATCCGCAGATTGAATCCCGGATTCAAGAACGGTCGCGTCGTCGCGGGCGTGCCGCGCCTGGTGCTGACGCCAACCATTGCGTGGCAGGCGCCAGTCCAGGACGAAGCGACGAACTTCGACAGCGAAACCCGGCACCCGGGGCAACCCGGTTCCGATCCGGAAGGGGCGATGTCCCCGGCTGACCCAGGCACTGCCGCGGCCGGCAAGCCGACCGAGCATGAAGTGCGCAGCGGCGACTCCCTGTGGTCTATCGCGCGCCGCTACGGCGTGACCATCGATGCCTTGCGCCGTTTCAACAAGCTGGGCGTCCGCACCGCGGTCCATCCCGGACAGAAGTTGAAGCTGGCTCCATGAGCCCGGAACCGACCATGCTTGGCGGTATGGCTCGCCCGCGTTCAAACTAGCGCCCTGCAGATCCGCACAATCAGGAGAAACACGATGGGATTCCTTACCGGCAAGCGCGCACTGATCGTCGGCATCGCAAGCCAGCGATCGATCGCCACCGGCATCGCCGAGGCGATGGCCCGTGAAGGCGCCGAGCTTGCCTTCACCTACCAGAATGAAAAACTGAAATCGCGGGTGGAAGATGCCGCCGCCGAGTACGGCGCGAAAATCGTGCTGCCCTGCGATGTCGGTGAAGACGCGCAAATCGACAACGTGTTCTCCGAACTGGCCAAGAGCTGGGACGGCCTGGACATCCTGGTGCACTCGGTCGGCGTCGCGCCGCGCGAGGCGCTGGACGGCGAGTTCCTCGAAGGCCTGACCCGCGAGAGCTTCCGCATCGCGCACGACATTTCCAGCTATAGCCTGGCCGCATTGGCGAAGGCGGCGCGGCCGATGATGAAAGGACGCGGCGGCAGCATCCTGACACTGAGCTACCTGGGTGCGGAACGGGCGCTGGCCAACTACAACGTGATGGGACTGGCCAAGGCAAGCCTGGAGGCCAACGTGCGCTACCTGGCCCTGAACCTCGGTCCGGAAGGCACCCGCGTCAATGCCATTTCGGCCGGCCCCATCAAGACGCTGGCGGCCGCCGGCATCGCGAACTTCCGCAAGATGCTGACCCATGTCGAGCAATACGCACCGTTGCGCCGCAGCGTCACCATCGAGGACGTGGGCAATGTCGCGGCCTTCCTCAGCTCCGACCTGGCCAGCGGCGTCACCGGCGAAATCACCTACGTCGATGCCGGCTACAACGTGCTCGGCATGACCGGCATCGAAGGCGTCTGAAATAAAAAAGCCCGGGCAACGCGCCGGGCTTTTCCAGTCAAGCAAGCGCCGATCCCTGGGGGTCGGCGCTTTTCGTCAGAGCCGGTCTTCGGCGACGGTAATCTTGTATTGCTTGCGCAGCGCCTGCACGAAAGCACGCGCGTCGACCGCACCACGCATCTGCGCGAATTGCTTCTTCAGGTCGGCGCGGGTCTTGGCATCGAGCGTGCTCAGGTCGCCATCCTTGACCGCCACCACTTCCGACAGCAGGAACTGGTTGGGACCCACGGTGACCAGGCCCACCGGACGCGGCTTGCCGGCGACCGGGCGCGGCTGGCGGAACGCCTCGTCCACGGCCAGCTGCAACTGTGGATTGGGCGCCTGGCGCTGCAGGCCGGGCAAGTCGGAAACCGTGCGACCGATGCTGGCCGCGATGGCTTCGAGCGTCTCGCCCTTCGTGGCGCGTGCCAGCAACTGCTCGGCGGCCTTCTTCGTGGCCTGCACAATGCGGTCGGCATTGATGTCGTTGATGATCCGGTCGCGAATCGAGGCCATCGGCAGCGCCGCCGCCGGGCGATGGTCGATCACGTGCACGACGACGGTGTGGTTGGATCCGATCTCGATCGGATCGCTTACCTGGCGCTCCGTCTTCTGCGCATCGGCAAACGCCGCCTTGCGGATCTGCGGCAGCGCAGCGATACCTTCGCCGGTGTTGGCGGAGAACAGCCCGGTACGCTGCACGGGAAGATTCAGGGCCTTGGCCGCGGGCGCCAGCGCCGTCGGGTCGTCAAAGATGCGGTCGACCAGCTGGCCGGCGATGTCATTGAACACACGCTCGCGCTCCGACTCGAGCACTTCGGCTTCGAGTTCCGCGCGAACTTCCTCGAACGGCTTGGCATTGCCCGCCACGCGCTCGCGATACAGCACGACGTGGAAGCCATCCGCCAGGCGGACGGGGTCGCTGACCTGGCCCGGCTCCATGGCGAAGAACACCTTGTCGAACTCTTCGCCGAACACGCCCTTCTCGACCGGGCCGAGGTCGCCGCCGGCGTCCTTGGACCCCACGTCGTCGGAATTGGCGCGGGCGAGTGCGGCGAAATCCGCGCCCGGGGCGCGCGCCTTCGTCGCGAGTCCAGCGGCCTTGGCCTGTGCCGCCGCCACTTGGGCCGCCGTGGCTTTTTCGTCGACCTTCACCAGGATGTGCGAGGCGATGCGCTGCTCGACGGTGCCGAAGCGCGCCTTCACCGACTCGTAGCGTTCACGCAGGGTGGCTTCGTCGGCGACCGTCTCCACGGGCATCGCGGCGGCATTGAGCTCGACGTATTCGATCGCGACCTGTTCGGGGCTGCGATAGCCGGCGACGTGGCCGTCGTACCAGGCCTTGATTTCAGCATCGGTCGGCGGCGGCATGGCCGGCAGCACCGGCGGCAATTCAATGTAGCGGATGTCACGCGTCTGCCGGCTTGAACGCAGGTAGGCATCGAGTTCGGCATAGCTGGCGAAACTCGAGGAAATCAACTCATCGGGCAGCATGCGCTGGGTGAGGTCGGCGGTGATGAGCTTCTCGAACTGCAGCGGCGTCATGTTTTGCGCACCCAGCACCAGCTGGTACTGCTTGGGATCGAAGCGGCCGGCCATATGGAAGGCCTGGATGCCCATGATTTCCTTCTGCACGGCGGACTTGGGCAGCACCAGGCCTTCCTTCTCGGCAACCAGGCCGAGCAGTGCCTCGTCGACCAGCTGGTCCAGCACTTCGCGCTTCTTCTGCAACGACTCGAAGGCGGTCGGGTCGAAGGCCTCGCCCTTGGCCGTGCGTTCCTGCTGCCTGACCCGATCAAAACGCTCGCGGAATTCCGCCGAGGTGATTTCGCGGACCTGGCCGCCGTAGCCAAGGAACTTGGCGGGGCCCTCGATCCTGGCGGCGTAGTTGTCGACGCTGCCGGTCACGTAGGACTCGATGCCGAAGAACGCCATTGTCAGGATCACCAGGCCAAGGATGACTACGGCAATCCAACCGGAAGTTTTCTCGCGAATGCTTTGGAGCATGGTGTCTGGCCAATGTTGTTGGGCGCGCTGTCGGCGAACCCGGAAAAAACGAAGGCGCCTTCTCAGGCGCCTTCGGGGGTGTGGCGGAGTGGACGGGACTCGAACCCGCGACCCTCGGCGTGACAGGCCGATATTCTAACCAACTGAACTACCACTCCACGAAACATTGCCTGGGCTCTTGTCCAACCCGGAGCTGGTGGGTGCTGAGGGTTTCGAACCCCCGACCCTCTCCGTGGAAGGGAGACGCTCTACCGCTGAGCTAAGCACCCAAACGAGACGATCAGTTTACTGCATCCTTCAGGGCTTTGCCAGCCTTGAAGGCCGGATTCTTGGAAGCCTTGATCTTGATGGTGTCGCCGGTCTGCGGATTGCGGCCCTGGCGGGCGGCGCGCTTGCGCACGGAGAAGGTGCCGAAGCCGACCAGAGTGATGGTGTCGCCTTTCTTGAGAGCCTTCTTGACCACATCGATCATTGCATCGACGGCGCGTGCTGCGTCGGCCTTTGACAGTTCGGCAGTGTCAGCGACAGCGCCGATAAAATCGCCCTTGTTCATTAGTGACTCCCTAGGCGGGACATTCCCGCGGTTCTTGTCATGCGGATCGATTCGGCCCTGGGCGCGGATCGTCCGTTCCTACTGAGCCATCGCGAATCATCGTCGACGGTGCAAACGATTTATACCAGCGTGAAATTCCGCGTGCAAGCCGGAAAGCCATGTTTTTCGCGGCTTTCCGGCATGTCACATGCACTTGCATCAATGCGGGCGAACTGCTTCCGATTTGTGTTCACTGGCCTCTTCAACCGTCTCGACCGGCGTCGGAACCTCGCCTGGCTGGGGAACGATCGGCCGCACCAACGCGATGTCGAGCACCTCGTCGATCCACTTCACCGGAACGATCTCAAGGCCTTGCGTGACGTTCTTCGGAATGTCGGCAAGATCCTTGCGGTTCTCTTCGGGAATGATGACCGTCTTGATTCCGCCTCGCAGGGCGGCGAGCAGTTTTTCCTTCAGGCCGCCAATCGGCAGTACCCGGCCGCGCAGGGTGATCTCGCCGGTCATCGCCACGTCGGACCGGATCGGCACGCCCGACAGGATCGAAACCAGCGCCGTCACCATTGCCACGCCGGCGCTGGGGCCGTCCTTGGGCGTCGCGCCCTCGGGCACATGCACGTGGGTGTCGAACTTCTGGTGGAAGTCGGGATCCAGGCCCAGTCGCTCGCTGCGCGAGCGGACCACGGTGAATGCGGCCTTCACCGACTCCTGCATCACGTCGCCCAACTGGCCGGTAAGGATCAACTGGCCCTTGCCGGGCATCACCGAGGCTTCGATCTGCAGCAGGTCGCCGCCCACTTCGGTCCAGGCCAGGCCGGTCACCAGGCCAACTTCGTTCTCGGCTTCGGCACGACCGAAATCGAAGCGTCGAACGCCCAGGTACTTGTCCAGGTTCTTGCTGCTGACCTGGATGGCGGGTGCCGGCTTCGCGCCCTTCTTCGGCGCCGGGCGCGGACCGGCCAAGGCGAGTTCCTTCACGACCTTGCGGGCGATCTTGGCGATTTCGCGTTCCAGGTTTCGCACGCCCGATTCACGCGTGTAGTAACGCACGATGTCGCGCACCGCCGAGTCCTGGATCTTGACCTCGCCTTCCTTCAAGCCGTTGGCCTTGAACTGCTTGCGCATCAGGTAGCGCTCGGCGATGTTGAGCTTCTCTTCCTCGGTGTAGCCGGGGATGCGGATCACTTCCATGCGGTCCAGCAAGGGACCGGGGATGTTCAGCGAATTCGCGGTGGCGACGAACATGATCTCGGACAGGTCCAGGTCCACTTCCAGATAGTGGTCGTTGAAGCTGTGGTTCTGCTCCGGGTCGAGCACTTCCAGCAAGGCCGACGACGGATCGCCGCGGAAATCCATGCTCATCTTGTCGATTTCATCAAGCATGAACAGCGCATTCTTGCTGCCCACCTTGGTCAGGTTCTGCACGATGCGGCCGGGCATGGAACCGATGTAGGTGCGGCGATGGCCGCGGATTTCGGCCTCATCGCGCACGCCGCCCAGCGACATGCGGATGAACTTGCGGTTGGTCGCCTTGGCGATGCTCTGGCCAAGCGAGGTCTTGCCCACGCCCGGCGGCCCGACCAGGCACAGGATGGCGCCCTTCATCTGCTTCACGCGCGTTTGCACGGCAAGGTATTCAAGGATGCGATCCTTGACCTTCTCCAGGCCGTAATGGTCGGCGTCCAGCACTGCCTGCGCCGCCTTCAGGTCCTTGCGGACCTTGGTGCGCTTCTTCCACGGCACGCCGAGCAGCCAGTCGAGGTAATTACGCACGACGGTGGCTTCGGCCGACATCGGCGACATCTGCTTGAGCTTGGCCAGTTCGGACTTCGCCTTCGCCTCGACTGCCTTGGGCATGCCGGCGGCGGCAATCTTCTTCGCCAGTTCCTCGAGTTCGTTGGGTGCCTCGTCGAGGTCGCCCAGTTCCTTCTGGATGGCTTTCATCTGTTCGTTGAGGTAGTACTCGCGCTGGCTGCGCTCCATCTGCGACTTCACGCGGCCGCGGACGCGCTTCTCGATCTGCTGCACGTCGATCTCGCCGTCCACCAGGCCGATCAGGATCTCGAGGCGCTGCCCCACTTCCAGGGTTTCAAGCAGCCGTTGCTTGTCGGCGAGGCGCGCGCCCAGGTGCGCGGCGACGGTATCGGCAACGCGGCCCGGATCGTCGATGCCCGACAGCGTGGTCAGCAGCTCGGGCGGCAGTTTGCGGTTGGTCTTTACGTATTGTTCGAACAGGCCCATCAGCGAGCCCAGCGTCACGCCCATCTCGCGCTCGTCGCGCTCGAAGTTGGACTCCAGGGTCGTGCCCTGGGCGGTCAGCGCGCCATCGTTGTCGCCATAGCCTTCAATCGCCACGCGCGACACGCCCTCCACCAGCACCTTGATGGTGCCGTCGGGAAGCTTGAGCAGCTGCAGTACGGTGGCCAGCGTGCCGACGGAATACAGGTCGGCCTGCGCGGGATCGTCGACATCCGGGCTCTTCTGGGCGATCAGCAGGATCTGCTTGTCCGCCGCCATCGCGATGTCGAGGGCCTTGATGGACCGGTCGCGCCCGACGAACAACGGAATCACCATGTGCGGATACACGACCACGTCCCGCAGCGGCAGGACCGGCAGATCGAGGCGGACCGAGGTGGGGTTTTCCATGACTTTCTCCAAATGGGGCGAACCAACCCTTACTTGGGGCTCGAACCACGATTTTTCCAGCTAACGATACGCCAGATTCTCAAATGAAAACGGGCCGGATGACCGGCCCGTGTTCGATTCATCGCCGGTAGGTTTATTCGCCGGAGGCCGCGCGCGGGGCGACGGCCGGGGTATTGGTATAGATAAGGTAGGGTTCAGTCTGGTGGTTGATGACCGACTCGTCGACCACGACCTTGCTGACGTTTTCAAGCGACGGCAGGTCGTACATCGTGTCGAGCAGCACCGATTCCATGATGGTGCGCAGGCCGCGCGCGCCAGTCTTGCGCTTCAATGCCTTGCGGGCGATCGCCAGCAACGCATCGGGGCGCACTTCCAGCTCGACGCCTTCCATGTCGAACAACTTCTTGAACTGCTTGGTGATGGCGTTCTTGGGCTCGGTGAGGATGCGCACCAGCGCTTCTTCATTGAGCTCCTCGAGCGTGGCGACCACCGGCAGGCGACCGACGAATTCGGGGATAAGGCCGAACTTGATGAGGTCTTCGGGCTCGACATCGAACAACAGCTTGCTGACGTCGGCCTTGCGCTCGGAGCTCTTGACCTTCGCGCCGAAACCGATGCCGCCGGCCTCGGTGCTGCGCTGCTGGACGATCTTGTCCAGGCCCGAAAAGGCGCCGCCGCAGATGAACAGCATGTTCTTGGTGTCCACCTGCAGGAATTCCTGCTGCGGGTGCTTGCGGCCGCCCTGCGGCGGGACCGAGGCGACCGTGCCTTCGATCAGCTTCAGCAGCGCCTGCTGCACGCCCTCGCCCGACACGTCGCGGGTGATGGACGGGTTTTCCGACTTGCGCGAGATCTTGTCGATTTCATCGATGTAGACGATGCCGCTCTGCGCCTTTTCGACGTCGTAATCGCATTTCTGCAGCAGCTTCTGGATGATGTTTTCCACGTCCTCGCCCACGTAACCGGCTTCGGTCAGCGTGGTGGCGTCGGCGATGGTGAACGGCACGTTGAGCATGCGGGCCAGGGTCTCGGCCAGCAGGGTCTTGCCCGAGCCGGTCGGGCCGATCAGCAGGATGTTGGACTTGGACAGCTCAATGTCGTCGTTCTTGAGACGCGACTCGATGCGCTTGTAGTGGTTGTACACCGCCACCGACAGGGTCTTTTTCGCGCGCGGCTGGCCGACCACGTACTGGTCGAGCACTTCCAGGATTTCGCGGGGCTTGGGCAGGTGGCTGCGGGCCGCATGGGCCTTTTCTTCCAGCTCCTCGCGGATGATGTCGTTGCACAGCTCGACGCATTCATCGCAGATGAACACGCTGGGGCCGGCAATGAGTTTCCGGACCTCGTGCTGGCTCTTGCCGCAAAAGGAGCAGTAGAGGATCTTGCTGCTGTCGCCGGAACGGCTGAGACGGTCGTCGGTCATGCTTCTTGCCCTGCCCTGTAGGGGCGAAAAACGGCTTCAAAATCGAGAATAGCACAGGCCGCAACGGGTGCCCGTGGGCCGCCCGTGAAGGCGGTCCCGGTTTCCGTCAGCGGGTGCGGCGGGCGGGACTTCAACCCGGTTGGACGCTGTCTTCCTGCCGGCGGTCGAGCACGGCATCCACCACGCCATAGGCCTTGGCCTCTTCGGCGTTCATGAAATAGTCGCGTTCGACGTCGGCGGCGATCTTTTCGATCGGCTGCCCGGTGTTGGCGGCCAGTTCCTGGTTCAGGCGTTCCCGCAAATACAGGATTTCCTTGGCCTGGATGGCGATGTCGGTCGCTTGGCCCTGGGTGCCGCCCGACGGCTGGTGGATCATGACGCGGGAGTTGGGAAGGATGTAGCGCTTGCCCTTGGCGCCGGCCGCCAGGAGGAAGGAACCCATGCTCGCCGCCTGGCCGACGCAGATGGTGCTCACGTCCGGCTTGATGAAGCGCATGGTGTCGTA
>JAPLSI010000002.1:4722-6147 GCA_026398715.1 Gammaproteobacteria bacterium | reverse complement strand
ACCGGTGCGCCGGCCGGCGTAGGCACTTTCGCCCAGTACTTTCTGCAGAGGCCGCGTACGCTGACCGTTTCGCTGCGCTACGACTATTGAACCCACGACCATGACACAGCCCCTCACAGATTCCAAGGCCAGCTGGCGGGTCCTGTTGGGCTGTTGTCTCGTCGCCCTGTTCGGCGTCACTGCGCTCTACGGCTCCACGTTCGGCCTCTTCCTGATCCCCTTGGAGCAGCAACTCGGCTGGACCCGTGCACAGATCGCGTTTTCTATGACCCTGGTCACCATCGTCGGCCCCTTGAGCATGCCGCTGGTCGGCTGGGTGATCGACAACCTGCCACTGCGGCCCCTGGTGCTGTGGGGCGTGTTGCTGCAATCGGCCAACTTCGCCGCCTTCGGGCTGATGGGCGGCAACATCGGTGTGTACTACCTGCTGTGCGTTGCGCTGATGTTCACGGCCACCGGCGCGTCGCTCCTGACCTTGGCCAAGGTCGTACAGCAATGGTTCGACGCCTCGCTCGGCAAGGGTCTGGGCATCCTGTTCGCGGCCACGGCCGTGGGCGCCGTGATCCATCCGCCCTGGGTGGGATACGTGCTGGCGCACCAGGGCTGGCGCGCGGCCTTCTTCGCCATGGGGCTGATCAGCCTTGTGCTAGGCGGCGCGGCGGCGCTGTTGCTGATACGCGAGCGGGCACCGGGCGAGCGGCGGGCCCCTGCGGCAAAGGCCGCGGCCGGACCTTCGATGATGGGCTTCCTGAAGGACGGCACTTGGCGGGCGCTTGCCTGGTGGAACCTGTTCTTCGGCTTCGCGATCGGTGCGCTCATGATGCACTTCGCGGCGCTGCTCCAGGACCGCGGCCTCTCACTTGCGCAGGCGGCGGCCATGCTCAGTGTGGTGGGCGTCGGTGGTTTTGCCGGCAACCTGCTGGCCGGCTGGTTGATCGACCGCTTCCCTGCCACCTGGCTCGCCCGAGGCTTCGTGCTGGCGCCGCTCGGCGCTGTGGTGCTGCTGTACTTCGGCCATGGACTCGTGGCGGCAGCTATCGCGGCGCTGATGCTGGGCTTGTTCAGCAGCGGCGACCACGCGCTCGGTGCCTTCTTGGCACGGCGCTACTTTCCTGCCGAGGCCTATGGCCGTGCCAGCGCCACGCAGATGATGGCGGCGACACTGGGTGGGGGGGTCTCGCCGTGGATCTCGGGCCTGGTCTATGACGCGACTCACAGCTATGACGTGTCCCTGATGATGACCGGCGTGGCCTTCCTGCTGGCGACGATCGCGGCCTGGCGTTTGCCCGCTGTCAGCGATGACGCTGCGACCGCTGTGCCCGCTCCGGCAGGCGGCGTCGCTTCCGTCAGCAACGCCCAATGAACGCGTTGCTCGCGCTGCTGAGCCGCGATGCGGCCGGCCTGCTGCTGGCGCTGCTGGCGGCG
>JAPLSI010000002.1:0-4712 GCA_026398715.1 Gammaproteobacteria bacterium | reverse complement strand
CGCAGGCGGCGCTGGTGCTCGCGCCAGTGAATGCGTGGCTGGCGGCGCTCGCTGGCGGCAGCCTGGCCCTGCTGTCGCTTCACTACCTATGGAAGCGCGCTTCTGTGCAGCGACGATTCCCGGCGCCGGGTCTCCTGGTCGACATGGGCGGCTACCGCATCCATGTACGGGCTGAGGGTGAAGCTCATCAGGGCCGGCCGACGGTGCTGTGGTTCGCAGGCGGCCACGCAGCTGGCAATGCGATTCATCATCTGCACCGGGCATTCCGCGGGCGCACGCGCTCGATTCTCATTGATCGCCCGGGGACGGGCTGGAGTGACGCCGGGCCTTTCCCACGCACCACCGCCCGTGAGGCGGACGAAGTGCTCCGCGTGCTGGAACTGACGGGCGAGCGCGGGCCCTTCGTCATTGCCGGTCATTCCTTCGGCGGCCTGCTGGCCGCGAATATCGCGCGCCGCCGGCCCGACCTCGTCCATACGCTGGTACTGCTGGATCCTACGCCGCTCGACACCATCCTCTACGGCCCGCCGCTGGAGGCGCTGCGCGAGTTTCGGCTGGCGCCGCTGAAGGCCGGCCTGGCGCGCCTGTTCGGTTTCGACCTGATGAAGCGCCGTGCGGCCGAGCAGCGTCAGATCCCCGCCTACTCGGCAGTGCTGGCGGCCGTGGACCGCGAACTGGGGCCGGAGGTCATCGCCGCGCGCGCGGTCGACGAGCGTGTCGCCACCGACTTCACGCAGGCTTCCATCTACGCCGAGTTGACGCCTGCCGGCGCGGCTCGCGCAGCCTGGTCTGCCGGTGTCTACGACGGTGACCTTGACGGCGTGGCCGTCTGGCTCGTGGCCCCGAAGAACGACCTCGACGTCGCCCGACTACCGGAGGCCCAGACGGCCGACGCTCGGCTGAACGAGCGCGTGGTGCGTGTGATCGCCCGCACGCGGGAGCGCTACCTGGCCACGTCCGACCGTTCGCGGCGCATCGTCGCGCCCCCTGGCTCGGGCCACAACTTTGTCTATGAAATCCCGGACTTCGTCATCGGCGTGATGCGCGAGGCGATTGAAGGTCCTGCACAGGAGTATTGAACATGAATGCCTTGCTATCCCCCTGGTCCGGCCCCTTTGGCGGCCTGCCGCCCTTCGAGCTGGCTACACCTGCGGCACTGGAAGCAGCTATGACCGAGGCGATCGCCATGAAGCGCGCCGAAGTGAATGCGATCGCCGCGAGCGCCGAAGCGCCAAGCTTTGCGAACACCGTCGAGGCGATGGAACGCAGCGGCGGCGCTATGCGGCGCGTGAACGCGCTGTTCCGCGTGATGGGCGCAGCAAATTCGCTTGGCGAGATGCCAGCCGTCACGCAGCGGGTCACGCCAATGCTGTCCGGGCTCGACAACGAGATTCTCTTCGACCGGCGCCTGTTCGCCCGCGTGACAGCTGTCCACAACAATCGTGAGAGCCTTCCGCCAGTGGCACGGCGGCTGACCGAGGTGATCCACGACCGCTTCGTCCGCGCCGGCATTGGCTTGGCACCGGCCAACCAGCAGCGCCTCGGCGAAGTCAATGCGCGGATCGACACGCTGGCGGCTCAATACAACCAGAACCTGATAGCCGATGGCGGCTCGCAATTCGCATGGATCCAGGACGAGGCGGAACTCGAAGGCCTGCCCGCGCCGCTGGTCACTGCCGCTAAGGCCGTGGCGACCGCGAAAGGCCGCCCCGAAGCCTGGGCGATCCAGAACGCACGCGCCGCCGTCTGGCCGGTACTGACCCACGCGCGCGACCGCGGCCTGCGCGAGCGGGTGTGGCGGATGTGGAACGACCGAGGCGACCATCCCGGCCCTACCGATAACAAGCCCGTCGCGGCGGAGATCCTGCGGCTGCGCGGCGAAAAGGCGCGGCTGCTGGGCCACGCCAGCTTCGCGCACATGGCGATCGACGAGCGCATGGCCCGCCGCCCCGAGACGGTGATGGACCTGCTCACCTGCACCTGGCGCACCGTCCACGCGGTGGCGCTGAAGCAGATCGCACAGTACACGGCCATCTCCCGCGAGGAGGGCCTGCAGGACGCGCTGCAACCGTGGGACCGCCAGTTTTACGCCGAGCGTCTGCGTCGCCGGGATCTCGGCTTCGACGGCGAAGCGCTGCGGCAACACCTGAGCCTCGACAACGTGCTGGCCGCGATGTTCGACAGCGCCTCGCGCACCTATGGCCTGCGCTTCAGCGCTTTGCCCGATGCGCCGCGGCTGCATCCGACCGTGCGCGTCTACGAGGTGCGACGCGACGACGGTTCGGCGCAGGGAGTGTTGTACTTCGACCTGTTCAACCGGCCCGGAAAGATGCACGGCTCCTACCAGACCGAGTACCGCACGGCGGAGCTGGATGAGAGCGGCCGGCGCGTGCTGCCGATCTCGGCCGTGCATTCCTCCTTCGAGGCCGTACCAGGTCCGACCGGCGAGATCCTCCTGCCCTTCGAATACGCGAACGTGTTCTTCCATGAGTTCGGCCATGCGCTGCACATGCTGCTGTCGCGCGCGCCGTACCCTTCGCTCGGCAGCGTCGGCGTGCCCTGGGATTTCGTCGAGGTGCCGGCGCTGCTGAACGAGCGCTGGCTGTTGGATCGCGGCACGCTGGCCCGCTTCGCCCGCCATGCCGAGACGGGTGCACCGGTGCCGGAGCCGCTGGTCGACCAGCTCGAGCGCTCGCTGCGCTACGACCGCGTGTTCAGCCTGAACCTCGACTACCTGGCCCCGGCGATCATGGACCTGCGGATGCACCTGCTCGCGGACGGCGCACCGGGCCGCCAGTTCGATGTGGCCTCACTGGAGGCCCAGGTGCTGCGCGAGCTGGACATGCCGCCAGCTTGGGACACGATCATGCGCGTCACCAATAATTTCCACAGCTTCCCTGGCGGCTATGCCGCTGGCGTCTATGGATATCTGTGGGCCGACGTGATGGCGGCCGACGCGGCCGAAGCCTTCCTGGACAGCCCCGGCGGATTCAACGACCGTGAGACGGGCCGCCGCTGGGACGATGCCCTGCTCGGCGCAGCCTGGACGGTCGAGCCCGACGAGGCCTGGCAGCGCTTCCGCGGCCGTGCCGTCGACCCGGCGGCCTTGATGCGCCGCTTCGGTCTGCAGCCAGCCTAAGAATCCTTGCCGAGAGCCAAAGGCAGGCGTGCCTCGAGTGCCAATCGTTCCTGACCATGCGCAACCCTCACTCCGCGTGGCAGCTGCTCGGCAAGGCAATCACGGGCAAGACCCGGGGTGATACCAATCGTCGTAATCTCCATGGTGGACGCCCCTTCCGGTTCGAGTGGTGGATGACACATCCACTGTGGCACATCGATGCAGTCATCGGGTGGGGGCGTCCATCCCATTGCATACGTAGGTCAGAACATACAGGCCCACCTCAATTGAGGCGTCTAAGAACTCACCGAGCACAATGGTCTAGGTTCATACAGCGAAGGCAACGGGGAGAATCGAGTCCTTCCAGGCGCTACGAAGTACGAAGCTGCTGTGGACACCGGAGACGCCTGGAATTCGCGTCAGATGTCCAAGCAACAGCGCTTGGTAATGGTCCATGTCCCGCACGGCGACCTTGAGCTGGTAGTCCGCATCTTGCCCGGTAATGAGCAGACACTCCAAGACTTCAGGCAATAGCCGCACCGCGGTTTCGAAGGCTTCAAAACGTTCTGGTGTGTGCACATCCATTGAGATATGGACAAGGGCCATGAGAGTTAGGCCGAGTTTTTTGGCGTCAAGCACGGCGCGGTATCCGGTCACAACACCCGCCTCCTCCAACGCGCGTACGCGTCGCAAGCAAGGCGAAGGTGAGAGTCCTATGCGATCGGCAAGTTCTTGATTGTTGACTCTGCCGTCTCTCTGCAGGATCTCGATGATCTGCCGATCGAATTTATCAAGTTTCAAGAGTCTGCCAAATAGTCTGATGCTGTTGGCAGATTATTGCGCAAAACGCGTTTTCTTTGCCAAATTGGCAATCGCCTGCCAACAGCTAATTTCTACACTTACTGCACTGAGTTATCGACTTGGTCGGCGGAAGGTCACAAGCCTCACACCAGCGCGCTGCGTCTTCACAAGAGTCTCGACAGGCGTGAGATCAAGCCCCATCGGCATCGCGATGTCATGGGGCTCTCGCTGTAGGCGATGGGATGGACGCCCCCACCCGTAGACGGCATCGAAGTGCCACAGTGGATGTGTCAACTACCACTCGATCGAAAGGAGCGTCCATCCCGTTGCTTACGCATTCGAAACGTAAGCGGTCAATTAACCGCGTCCTTGAGCAACGAGTGTTGAGCTGACAGCCTACGTTCCCATGTACATCAACGTGGGAACGTAATGGCCAGTGATTTGGAAGACATCAAGCGACGCCTTGTGGTGGCTCATAAACGCGGCGGACGCTGCGTTTACGACGAGACGGCAAAGTCCGAGTTGGTCGAGCTATGTTTGCAGCCGGGCGCCTCGGTGTCGCGCCTAGCGCGCGAGTGCGATATCAACGCCAATCAGGTCTCACGATGGCTGCGTGAACACGCCCAGAGGCGCAAGGGCGCGTTGATCGCCCGCTCCGCACCCGTGACGTCACCCTTCGTGGCCGTTCCCGTGCTACCGACGCGGACCGTGAAGCGAGTCAACGATGCCGTCGCCATGAGCCTGCAGGCGCGCTTGCCCAACGGCGTGACGGTCGAGCTGCGCGGCGCCGATC
>JAPLSI010000250.1 GCA_026398715.1 Gammaproteobacteria bacterium | reverse complement strand
GGCAATGTGCTTTTCGTCTTCTTCGGTGAAGGCCTGGCCGTCGCGACGGTTGAGCAGCTGCGCAACCGCGAATACTTCGCCGCGGCGATCGAACATCGGCATCGTCATGATCGACTTGGTGTGGTAGCCGAACATCTTGTCCACGTCGGGATTGAAACGCGGGTCCTGGTAGGCGTCGGCGACGCGCTCGGCCTTGCCGCTGGCAGCCACTGCGCCGGCGATGCCGCTGCCGATGGGAATGCGGATCTCCTGGCGGCCGGTGAGGCCTTCGGTAATGCGCAGCAGCAGGGTCTGGCTCGGGCGATCGACCAGGAACAGCGACGAACGCTCGGCGTTGACCAACTGCGCCAGCTTGCGGGTGATCGCAAAGAGCGATTGTTCGAGCATGGCCTGGAACACGGTGTCGTTGGCCAGCGCGGTTGCATCGAGGAAGCGCACGGCTTCGTCGGTGATTTCCTGCAGGCGATCGCGGAAGCCGGCTTCGTCCATCGCCTCGACCTCGGCGCCGATGTCCTGCTTCTGCCGGCTGTCGGCCAGCAACTGCATCATCTGCTGGTTGTTGGCGAGCACGGAGTCGGAGAAGTTCTGCAACTTGCCGTCCTCGAGATGCACGATGCGATCGGCGATGTCGAGGATGCGGTTGTCGTGGGTGACCAGCAGGATGGTGCAGCCCTGGTCCTTGGCCAGCTTCTTCATCCGGTCCACGACTTCGCGGCCGGACTGCTTGTCGAGCGAAGCGGTGGGTTCGTCGGCCAGCAGCATCGCCGGTTCCGCGGCGAGCGCGCGCGCGATGGCGACGCGTTGCCTCTGGCCGCCGGAAAGTTGTTCGGCCTTGTAGTGGATGCGCTGGCCCAGGCCGACGGCCTCGAGCATGGCGATGGCGGTCTTGCGTCGCGCCGCGGCGTTGTAGCGACCGGTGACGCGCAGGCCGAGCTCGACGTTCTGCACCGCGCTGAGCGCACCGAGCAGGTTGTGTTGCTGGAAGATGAAACCGATCTGGCGGCGCACTTTTTCCAGGGTCGCCGGCGACGCATCGCGCAATTGCTCGCCCAGCACGCGTACGCTGCCCGCCTGGGTCGAGCGCAAGGCGCCGACCAGGGTCAGCAGCGTGGTCTTGCCCGAACCCGACGGCCCGGTGACGATGACGATCTCGCCCTGCGGAATCTCGACGTTGACGTCGAACAGGATCTGCTTGCGCAGGTTGCCCTTGCCGTAATGGTGGGACAGGTTTTCGATGATGATTGGCGAGGCGGCCATCAGAACACCTCCGCCGGGTCGAGCTTGCGGACCTTGCGCACCGCCAGCAGGCCCGAAATGGCGCACATGCCCAGGGTCAGCACGAATACGGTGGCCGCGCGTTCGAAGGTGACATGCAGGGGCAGGAAGGTCGCCGCCGCCGCGCGCTGGTAGAGGAAATGCGATAGCGCCAGTCCCGGCAGGTAACCCAGCACGCCCAGGATGGCGGCCTGCTGCAGCACGATGCCGGCGACGAAACGATTCGCATAGCCCATCGCGCGCAGCGTGGCGTATTCGTGCAGGTGTTCGGACACGTCGGCGAACAGGATCTGGTAGACGATGATCGCGCCCACCACGAAGCCCATGATGGCGCCGAACGCGAACACGTAGCCGATCGGCGTGGCGCGATTCCAGTAGGCTTTTTCGCGGGCGACGAAATCGGCCTTGGTGAGCACCAGCACGTCCTTGGGCAGGGCGGCCTTCAGGCGGTCGCGCACCTGGTCGGCGTCGCTGCCGGGCTTTAGCTTGATCAGGCCGAGTTGGATGTCATTGCGCGAGCGGTCCGGGAACATGCGCAGCCAGTTGTCGTCGCTGGTCATCAGGCTGCCGTCGATGCCGAACGACGTGCCCATCTCGAACAGGCCGATGGCCCTGACCTGGCGATTGTTGACCTCGGTGACGACGCTGCCGCCTTCGCGAAGGGTCTTCGCGACGGGGCCGAACTCAGGCCGCGAGCGCGCATCGAAGATCACCACGTCCTGGTCCTGCAGCAACGGGCGCGACTTTTCGAATCCTTCCGAATCGAGCAGGTGGTCGGCCGGATTGAAGCCGATCATGTTGATGGTGCGGCGCTGGTTGGTCCACGGGTTCTTCCACACCGCAGGGAAGATATAGACCGGGGCGATCGATTCAACGGCCGGATCGCCGTGCGCCTGGTACAGGCGACGGATGGAGAATTGCTCCGGCCGCACGATGAAGACGCTGTCGGGACTGAACAGCGCGATGTCGTAGTTGAACCGCTCGTGATAACGCACTGCGCTTTCGAACAGCGCAGACCGGAAGCCAAGCTGCATCATGATCAGCAGCACGGCAAAACCGATGCCCAGCAATGCCACCAGCAGGCGCAGGGGCCGGTGACGAAGTTGCATCCACCCCAGGGGCGCGCTCATCGTCCGGGACGACGGCCGATGGCGACTTCAACCTGCAGATTGGTCAATCCGGCCGCCGGGGCCGAATCGTCCAACCGGATCTCGACCTCGACGATGCGCGCGTCCTTGCGGGCGGCGGGATCGGTGCCGATCTGGTCGAGCTTGCGTACCTGCTGGCGGATGCGTTCGACCACGCCGCCCAGTTGCCGGCCCAGGGCGCGGCTGGTGACGGTGGCGCGCTGGCCAACACTGACCCGACCGATGTCGGTCTCGTAGACCTCGGCGATGGCATACATGCGGCTCACCTGGCCGAGCTCGACGATGCCCTTCGGGCCGATCATCTCGCCCGGGCGGGCATGGATATCCAGGATGCGTCCGGCCACCGGCGCGCGGATGTAGGCACGTTGCTGCACTGCGGCGGCGCGATTGAGCTGGGCATCCGCCACGCTGACCGCCGCCGCCGCGGCGCTGGCGTTGGCGCGTGCCGCGGCGCAGGCGGCCTTGCCGGCATCGGCATCGCCCTTGGCGCGCTCGGCATCTTCATTCGAGGAAAGCTTGCGCGCCAGCAGGTCCTGGCGACGCTTCGATACTTGTGCGGCGACGATGGACTGGACGCAGGCGGAGGTGGCTTCGCTGTTGGCGGCCGCGGCCATCCGGCGCTGGTATTCGCGCTCGACCTTGGCTTGTTCCACCTGTGCCTTCATCAGCTCGGCGGCTTCGGTGACGGCGAGCAACTGGCCGGCCTTGACGTTGTCGCCGCGCTCGACCAACAGCTTGGCCAAAACCGCGCCGCCGGTGGATTCGGGCGTGATGGGGGCGGTGATCTTCAGCGTTCCCTGCCACGGTTCAAGCCGCCCCAGGGCTGCCACCTGTGCGACAGCCTGCGAGGAGAAAACCAGCGCGCCCAACAGGGCTGCAGCGTTCAACGCGCGCGCTGATGGCGCCGCTCTACCGCGGACATCGGAATGCATTGGCCCCCCCAAGGGTTTATTCCGTAGTCAGGAAGCTTAACCTCCGCGGGCGTACGGATTCAATGCTGCAATCAGATGCGTGCGCGTTGTCCGGTCAGCGCTGCCAATTGCGTATCCCAGTCCGCCAACCTGGTGCGTTCCTGCTCGACCACCGCAGGCGGCGCGTTTGCGACAAAGGTCTCACTGGACAGCTTGGCACGGCACTTCGCGATCTCAGCTTCGATGCGGCGGATTTCCTTGTCGAGTCGCGTGCGTTCCGCCGACAGGTCCACCAGTCCATCCAGCGGCACCAGCAGGCGCAGGTCGCCAACCACGCCAGCGGCGCAACCGTCGGCCTGGTCGTCGCGAACCCAGTCAATGTTCTCGACGCGGGCCAGGAAGCGAATCTGGGAATCGAATTTGCCGACCCGCGCGCGGTCGTTTTCATTGCCCGCCTGCAGGCGCAAAGAAATTGCCTTGCCCGGCGACAGGTTGAGTTCGCTGCGGATACGGCGAAGTTGCGACACCACCTGCTTGAGCCATTCGACATCGGCCTCGGCGAGCGCGGTGTCGGCATCGAGGCCGCCGGCTTCCGGATAGGACTGCGTGCTGATGCTGGTGCCGGTGATGCCGAGTTTCGGCGCGACGGTCTGCCATATCTCTTCGGTAACGAAGGGAATCAGCGGATGCAGCAGTCGCAGCAATCGCTCCAGGACCAACAGCAAGGTGTGCCGGGTGCTGTCCGCGGCGGCGGCATCGTCGCCGTGCAGGGCGGGCTTGGCCAATTCCAGGAACCAGTCGCAATACTCGTTCCAGGTGAAGTCGTACATCGCCTGCGCGGCGAGGTCGAAGCGATAGGCGGCGAATTGCGCCTCGACCTCGGCCACGGTGCTCGCCAGGCGCGCAAGGATCCAGCGCTCTGCGTCGGTACGGACAGGCGTGGATGCGGCTGCCAAGACCTGGCCTTCGCAATTCATCAGTACGAAGCGCGCGGCATTCCACAGCTTGTTGCAGAAATTCTTGTATCCCTCGGCGCGATTGAGGTCGAACTTGATGTCGCGGCCATGGGTTGCCAGCGAGGCGAAGGTGAAGCGCAGCGCGTCGGCGCCGAAGGCGGGGATGCCGTCGGGAAATTCCTTGCGCGTGGCCTTTTCGATCTTCGGCGCATCGGTTGGCTTCATCAGGCCGGACGTGCGCTTGGCGACCAGCGCATCGGCGCTGATGCCGTCGATGATGTCAATCGGGTCGAGCACGTTGCCCTTGGACTTGGACATCTTCTGGCCGTGGCTGTCGCGCACCAGGCCGGTGATATAGACATCCTTGAACGGAACTTCGCCGGTGAAGTGGTCGGTCATCATGATCATCCGGGCGACCCAGAAGAAGATGATGTCGAAACCGGTGACCAGCACGGACGACGGCAGGTAGCGGTCGTAACCCAGGTTCGCCATCGCCTCGGGCTGTGGCCAGCCCAGCGTCGAATGCGACCACAGCGATGACGAGAACCAGGTTTCCAGCACGTCGTTGTCGCGGCGCAAGGAAAAGTCGGCGCCCAGGCCTTCCTTGCTGCGCACTTCGTCTTCGCTGCGGCCGACGTGGATGCCGCCTTGATCGTCGTACCAGGCCGGAATGCGATGGCCCCACCAAAGTTGACGGCTGATGCACCAGTCCTGGATGTTGCCCATCCAGTGCCGGTAAGTGCTGATCCAGTTCTCCGGCACGAATCGCACGCTGCCCGGCTTTCCATCAATGCCTTCCACGAGTTCCAGGCCCCGCGCCGCCAGCGTGTCCATCTTCACGAACCACTGGTCGGTGAGATAGGGCTCGATGACCTGGCCGGTGCGATCGCCGCGTGGCACTTGCAGCTTGTGCTTCTTTTCTTCCACCAGCAGGCCGAGTTCTTCCAGGTCGGCAAGCACGAGCTTGCGCGCGGCGAAGCGGTCCATGCCGCGATATTTTTCTGGCGCGTTGTGGTTGATCGCCGCATCCGGGGTCAGGATGTTGATCATCGGCAGGCCATGTCGTTGCCCGACGGCGTAATCGTTGAAGTCGTGCGCGGGCGTCACCTTGACCACGCCCGTGCCGAATTCGCGATCGACGTAGGCGTCGGCGATGATCGGGATCTCGCGGTCGGAAAGCGGCAGGCGCACCGACTGGCCGATCAGGTGGGAGTAGCGTTCGTCTTCGGGATGCACCATCACCGCGGTGTCGCCCAGCATCGTTTCCGGGCGCGTGGTCGCAACCACCAGCGATCCGCTGCCGTCGGACAGCGGATAGCTGATCGACCACAGCTTTCCGTCTTCCTCTTCGCTGACCACTTCAAGGTCGGAGATCGCGGTCTTGAGTACCGGGTCCCAATTGACCAGGCGCTGGCCGCGATAGATCAGGCCTTCCTCATACAGGCGCACGAAAGTCTCGACCACGGCGGCCGACAAACCCTCGTCCATCGTGAAGCGTTCGCGCGACGTCGCGGGTCAGGTTTTCGCGGGCGAGGTTGCGCGACACCACCATCTCGGTGGCGATGCCGGCGTGGTCGGTGCCAACCTGCCACAGGGTGTCGAAGCCCTTCATGCGGTGGTAGCGGATCAGCGCGTCCATCAACGTGTGCTGGAACGCGTGGCCCATGTGCAGCGTGCCGGTGACATTCGGCGGCGGCAGCATGATGG
Organism: Gammaproteobacteria bacterium; assembly: GCA_026398715.1. The sequence goes on along the minus strand of JAPLSI010000250.1, from coordinate 26,026 downwards.
TGTAGGGCTTGCCGACGCCACTGGGCTTGAAGCAGCCGTTGGCCTCCCAGTGGGCGTACCAGCGGGTTTCGAAAGTTTGCGGCTCGAAGCTCTTTTCCATGGGACTCAACAGACGGAGCGCCCGGCGCGGGGCCGGGCGGTGATCAGGCGGGAATGGGCTGGAATGCTAGCAAAACCGGGCATTTTCCGCACCCGGCCGCAGCGCCGGGCGTCTCAGCCGAGCTCGGCAAAGGCATCCCGCGTCAGGTTTTCGGGGGCGGCATCGGTGCAATGCACTTCATCCTCGATGCGTACGCCGCCGAAGCGGGCCAGGTGTTCGACTTTCTTCCAATTGACCGACTTGGCTTGCGCGGTCGTCTTGAGCTTGGCCAACAGGGTCGGGATGAAGTAGATGCCCGGTTCGATCGTCACCACCATGCCAGGGGCCAGCGTGCGCGTCATGCGCAGGAACGGGTGGCCCTCGGGGCGCGGGATCAGGTTGCCGTCCACATCCGAGAACCCGGCCACGTCGTGCACCTGCAAGCCGATCGGATGGCCCAGGCCATGCGGGAAGAAGGTGGACGTGACGCCGGTTTCAAGCATGTTGCCCGGATCCATGTCGACGATATCGAGCGCCTTCAGCACACCGCCCAGCCGCAGGTGCGTTTCCAGGTGCAGGTCGCGATAGTCGAGGTCGGCGCGCACCTTGCCCGCGAGTTGTTGTTGTTCGTGGTCCACCGCGCTTACCAGTTCGGCGAAGGCCTGGTCGCCATTGGCCCAGGTGCGGGTGATGTCGGACGCATAGCCGTCCACCTCGGCCCCGGCGTCGATCAGCAGGGACCGGTGCTCGGACGGCGCCTCGAATCGCTTGTACTGGTAGTGCAGCGTCGCCCCGTTCTCGTTCAGCGCCACGATGTTGTTGTAAGGCACGTCGGAATCGGTGTGGCCCGCGGCGGCAAGGAAGGCCGCGTTGATGCCCGCCTCCGATTCGCGGCCCAGGAAGGCGTGGCGCGCGGCGATGTGGCCGCGTGCGCCCTTGCGCTGGGCGAGCCGCATCAGTGCCAGTTCGTAGGGCGTCTTGAAGGCGCGATGGAAGTGCAGGTAGTCGAGTACCGCCTTTGGATTGTTCGGCGCGAATCCCGGCAGTGCGGCATCGGCCTCGCCAAGGATGGCGGATCGACCGTTGGTCGGAAGATGGAGCACGGCCTCGACCGGATCGGCAAGCACGCGGATGTCGAAGTGTTCGACCCATTCACCTTCGGGCGGGCTGGGCGGCACATGCCAGTAATCGTCGGGCTGGTAGTAGGCCAGCACCGGTTTGCGTCCCGGCGTATAGGCGATCCAGCAATGCGGATGCCGGATGAGGGGCAGCCACTGCTTGAATTGGGGGTTGACCTTGAACGGGTACGGCATGTCATCGAGGAAGCGCATCTTCTCGATGCCCGAGGCCACCAGCAGGTGGTCAAAACCGTGCCGGGACAAGGCAGTATCGACACGTGTCTTGATTGTTGACAGGTGGGCAGGGTAAAGATGTCGGGACGAGAAGAAAGACATGGCTGGGGATTCGTTGGTGGCGGCGTCATTATTCTGCCTCATCGAGCCTTCCGTTTAGGGCAGGGCGATGCAAGACAGGCGTGACGACGGCGGATTTCTGGGGCTACCCGCCTGGCTTTGGAGCCTGGGCGCGCTGCTGGTGGGCCTGACGCTTGCGGTGACGGCTGCCTGGCTGCATCAGTCTGCGATTTCCCGATCTGAACGAAACCAGCTGGAACGGCGCGCCGAGCGCAGCTTCGCCGCCGTGCAGACCCAACTGGAAAACTGCGGGTTGCTGGTGCGCACGGTGCAGGCCCTGTTCCTGGCCTCGGACGAGGTGACGCCGCGCGAATTCGACAGCATCTACTCCAATCTTCGGCCGCGTGAGTTGTTCCCGAGCCTGCAGGCCGTCGCCTATTCCCAGCGACGCATCGACCCGGAGACGGGGCGCGAGCATTTCATCACCACGATGATTGCGCCTGGCCCCGGCAACGAACGGCTGTACGGCCTGGACCTTGCGACCCAGCCCCTGAACCTGAAGGCCCTGACCCTGTCCCGCGACGCCGACCTGCCGGCGATGTCGGGATCATTCACCTTGATCCAGCGGCTTGGACTGCCGGGCCCGAGCGACGGCATCACCATTCGCCTTCCGGTCTATTCGCCGGGCGAACCGCCGCTGGACGTAACCGAACGCCGCCGTCGCGTAGTCGGTTCGCTCGCCGTGTCGTTCCGCGTGAGCAAGCTGCTCGAAAGTGCGGTACCTGCGGACACTCGTGAAACGATGGACGTGCGCGTGGTGGACATTACCGACGGCCAACGCTGGCCGCTGTTCTACTCGGCGCGGTCGGCGCCGTCCGCGCTGGGCGCACCGCAAGCGTTGGACTACCGGTATTCGAACGACATCCGATATGGCGGGCGGACCTGGCGCATGGAACTCATCGGGCACCCTGGCGGCGGCAGCCCGCTGTGGTTTCCGGCGCTGACCCTTGCCGGCGGCGTGTTGGCCAGCCTGCTGCTCGCGTTGCTGACCTGGTCGATGGCCAATACGCGTGCACGCGCGCTGGTGCTGGGTCGCAACATGGCCGCGCAGTACCGCGAGAGCGAGGAAAGGTTTCGCGCCTTGAACGAACTGCTGCCCATCCTCGTGCTGCTGGCGAAGCCAGACGGCAGGCTGGTTTACGCCAACCAGGTGGCGCGCGAGCGCCTCGCGCTGGGCGATCCCGACCAGAACCCGGTGCAGGTGCGGGACATCTTCGACGACATGACCGTGCAGGAAAAGATCCGGCGCGTCATCGCCGAGGATTTGCCGATGCGCAACATCGCCTTGCGCTTCGCAGGGGAGAAATTCTCGCCGTTCTGGGCGACGCTGTCGGTGTCGCGCATCGACCTGGACGGAAGTCCGCACCTGCTGGCCGTGGCCAACGACATCACCGAGCTGCGCGACCTCAACGAAATGCTGTTCTACCAGGCCGCGCACGATCCGCTGACCGGCCTGTACAACCGCCGCGAATTCGGCAGGCGCCTGGATGCCGCGCTGGAACGCGTGGATTCAGGAGGACCACCCAGCGCGCTTCTTTATTTCGACCTGGACCAGTTCAAGATCATCAACGATACCTCCGGCCACAACGTGGGCGACCAGTTGCTGTCGCAACTCGCGGCGCTGTTGGCCAGCCATCTGTACGAAGGCGAGACGCTGGCGCGCCTGGGCGGCGACGAGTTCGGCATCCTGCTCGAATCGACGAGCCGCGAACAGGCGCTGGAGTTCGCCGAGCGCATGCGCCTGGAAATCGATGGCTTCGTGTTCAGTTCGGAACAACGCATCTATGCGGTAAGCGTTAGCGTCGGCCTGGTCCTGCTGGACCGGCCGGGCATGAGCCAGCGCGAAGTCCTGTCGCTGGCCGACACCGCCTGCTACATGGCCAAGGAACGCGGCCGCAACCGCGTACAGCTGTATTCGGAAAAGGACGCCGACACCATGCTCCGCCGCAGCGAGATGGAGTGGGCCAGCAGGCTGCGGCAGGCGCTGCTGGACGACCGGTTCGTGCTGCATTTCCAGGAACTGGCGGGACTGCAGCCCGCGCAGGCGGGCGAGGGACTGCACATGGAACTGCTGATCCGCTTGCGCGACGAGGACGGCACGATGGTGCCGCCCGGCGCCTTCATTCCGGCGGCGGAACGCTTCGGGCTGATGCTGCAGCTCGATCGCTGGGTGGTGGAAACCGCCTTCGCGAATTTCGATCGCCTGCACCCGAAGGGAAGCCCGGTGCACATGTGCGCCATCAACCTGTCGGCGCTGACCATCGAGGACGATACCTTCGCGCCGTTCGTGCTCGAACGGCTGCAGCGCTACGGCGTGCCGCCGGCGTCCGTCTGCTTCGAGATCACCGAAACCGCCGCGGTGGCCAGCATGATCCGCGTGGTCGAGCTGATGGGCACGCTGCGCAAGGTCGGCTGCAAGTTTTCACTCGACGATTTCGGCGCGGGCATGGCGTCCTTCGGCTACCTGAAGAACCTGCCGGTGGACTACGTGAAGATCGACGGCAGCTTCATCCGCAACCTGCAAACCGACCCGATCAGCGCGTCCATCGTGCGCGCCGTGACGGACATCGGCCACCAACTGGGGCTGAAAGTGGTGGCGGAGTGGGTAGGTGAAGCGCAGACCATCGATGTGCTGCGCGAAGCAGGCGTGGACTACGCGCAGGGCTTCCACGTGCACCGTCCCGAACTCGCCCACTTCATGCGTTGACCCGCCGCGCCGGCCCGCGGGCCGGCCCGATCAGATGTGCTCGCTGCCGGGTGCGGCCACCCAACTGCGCACGAACAGCAGGTCGCTTGGCGACATGTCGATGAAGCGCAGGCCGGTCCAGACCTGGCCCGGCGCTGCGGCGGCATCGGACCACAATTCGTGGGCGCCGATTTCCAGCGCGTGTTCGTGGCCGTGCGGGTCGGCCAGCTTGAAGCGCAACTGGTAAAGCCCGTCACTGGCCAGGGCCTGGTTGGCGATCAGCAGCATGCCCGTCTCGGACAGGTCGCTCAGGTGGCCGACCACGCGTTCGGTCATCATATCGAGCACCTCGATGCGCTGCTCCACCTTGCGCCGCTTGGCGCGACGGAATTCGCTGCTCATCGGGTCACCTCGGGATCGCCGGGCACCGCGAAGGAGCGCAGCGCGTTCAGCACGTTTTCCCAGGCGCGATCGATCGCGCTCGCCTTTTCTTCCTCGACGATGGCGACCTGGCTCTTGGCCATCAACCGGGCCAGGCTGTCGAGCGTGTATTCGGCATTCTTCTGGCCGCGCTTGTTGACGAACAGCGCGTCGCCGGTGGCGGTGCTGAGCCAGGACAGGCGGCGGCGTACGCGGTCGCCCTGCGGATTGACGACGAATTCGAACCAGGTGCCCACGGGCGCCTGCTGGATACGCTCCATCTGAGCTTCCTCGGCCGAGGTGAGCGGGATCCGGCGGGCACGCTTGCTGGGAAGTTCTTCGCCCAGGCGGGCCTGCGCCTTCAGGCGCATGGTCAGCTCGGTGCGACTGCTGGTGTCGTCCTTGTCGTTGGGATGCACCAGTCGGCGGGCGATGGCGGCCACGTCGTCGCCCTGGTAGCCGACCTTGGTCAGGCCTTCCTCGATCTCGCGTTGCAGGCCGCACTCCGGATCGAGCTGGTCGGGATGCGAGCCTTCGGGCTGCTGCGATATTTCGATCAGGCGTTCGGCGACCTTAAGCTGGCGCTTCCAGGCAAGCGAATCCTCGCCCTGGCGCAACGAGGTCAGTGCCATCACGTCCGTCCATGCCTGGCTGAGCATGGTGCGCGTGAATCTCGGCAGCTTCTGGCCTTTCACCAGGGACTCGACCGCAGCCGACGCGTGTTCGCGGGCCAGGGTGAGTTTTTCCTTGCCGCGCGCGGCTTCGACATGGCGTCGTTCGGCCACTTCGGCCTTCCGCGACAGGATCTGCAGGTGCGAGATCAGTTCCTGCACCACGTCGTTGAAGATCGCGGGATCGCCTTTGTAATCGTGCACCGCGCGATCGACGATGGAATGCATCTGCTTGGCCAGGCCGTCGCTGTCATCGTCGCTGAGCCAGTGCGTGCTGGTTTCGGCAATGGTGTTGAGCATCTGTCGCGCCGGGTGCTCGTGCCGGGTGAAGAATCCGGAATCCTGCAGGGCCACGCGCATCAGCGGCACCTGCATCTTGGAAAGCAGGGTGGCCGCCGTGCTACCTGGCTTCACGTCGCGCATCAGGTTGTCGTAGAGCATGCCGACGAGGTCCAGCGCGTCGTTGTGTTCTTCCGACAGCGCAGGCGCCTCCTGGTTCGGGGAGACACGACGCAGCAAGGCCAGCATGTCCTGCTTGAGATGGCCGACATTGCGCGGCGTGGCCCTGCCGTGGGCGATCACCGGGGAGATGGGGCGCTGCTGCATGCCGCGCAGCGCCTCCTGCAGGTCGGTGGCGCCAACCACGTAGGGATCCTCGCGGCTGTCTCGGTTGCGGTCCGGATTGAGCTTGCCCAGGCTTCTGTTCGACGCGGCGCGCGCGTATGGGCACGTATTGCAGGTTGGGAAGGACGCCGCCGCGCGCCAGTTCGGTGTTCACCGCTTCCACCAGGTTGCCGTACAGGGGCATCACCTGGCGTTCGAAGGCGCGGAAGAACAGCAGGCGCGCCTGGACATCCAGCTCCAGTCGTTCGGTCGCGCGCCGAAGCGAGCGGCAAAGCGCCTGCGGACCCACGGGCAACAGTTCAACGTCGAAGGCCGGACGCCCGGCCAGCACGCCAAAGCGCTGGCCCAGCAGGAACAGTTGCAGGCTGTGCTGGAGCTCGGCGCGGGTGGCCGCATCGGTCAGCGCGCTGGTCTCCTCGATTTCCAGGTCGTTGACCAGGGCGAGCTCATCGCCGCTGCGATGCCGGGCCTGCAACTGGCCGCGCACGATTTGCGGATCCTGCAGATTCGCCATTTCGGCTTCGAGCGCGTTCATGAAATTCAACACGATGTCGGGCCGCGAGTGCGCCACCTTGTCCTGGGCGATTTGCCATTGCGCGCCCAGCGCCTGGTCCATGCTGCCTTCGATCTGCCGATACAGCAGTTGCTCGAACTCGCGCAGGGATCCATTGACGCCGTGTTCGAGCTCCGGGGACATGACCTTGAGCACCGACCGCAACAACTCGCGCACGCGGCGAGGCAGGGCTTGCGATGCCAGTGTGGGAAGCGCGGTCGACTGGCTGGCAGATACGGACATTCGGCCCCTCCCGAGTCGGATTCCGAGTTCCGATTCTATGCACAGCAGGGCCTGCTCGCCTAGCGCCCTGGCTGCGGCCGTTCAGTTCCGACGGCCGCAGCCTTCTCGAGAGCTATCGCGCCTGCCAACGCAACGAGATCACGCCGGTGCGGCCAGGCGTGTTGTATCCCTGCACCAGTTCGTAGCGGACACCACCCACATTCTCGATGCGCGCATCGACGGTCCAGTCGTCGCCAAGCGGGGCGGACGCACGCAGATCGATACGTGAGTAGCCGGGCAGCATGGAGCCGCCGAAATCCGGCCGTGGCGATACCGCAGACAAGTCGATGCCTGCGCTCGCGCCATTGGCGAGGGTGTAGTCCGCCGAGGCGTGAAGCTTGCGGTTGGCTCGTCGCAACAGTCGCTCGCCGGTGTCACTGTCGCGCGCGTCCTGCCAGGTCGCATTGCTGCGAATGGTCAATCCGCCGCGGACCAGCAGGTAGTCGAGCTCGATGCCGTCGATGGCTGCGCTGCGGATGTTGATCGCGTCCAGCAGCGGGCCGTCGAAAGCAATCAAGTCGCCGATGCGGGTGCGATAGGCGGAAACCCCGAGCGATTGGCTGTCGTCCATCTGCCAGTCCAGGCCGATTTCGCTGCTGCGGGACCGCTCGGGTTGCAGGTCCGGATTGCCGGCGAACAATATGAGGCCTTCGCCAAGGTCGAAGCCCGGGTAGTAGAGCTCGTTGAAATTGGGCGCCCGGAAGCCCTGGCCCCAGCTCGCGCGCAGTCGCAAGGCAGCACTGGCGCGCCATCCCCAGGCCAGGTTTCCGGTGCTGGCGCCGCCGAATTGGCTGTTCTGGTCGTGGCGCAACGAGGCATCGAAGGTGTGCGCACTGAATCCGCCCTGCCAGGTGACGAAGGCTGCCGCATTTCGCCGGCTCGTCTCGAAGCCCTGGAAGCCTTCATCGGAATATCCGGTTTCCCGGCTCCAGTTAACGCCCCAGCCCAGGCTTTGACCCGAGCCGATTGCCAACGCGTTGACCCAATCGAGAGAATCGCGGGTACTGCCGAAGCGCGAAATGTACGCCGGCGTGTCCAGGTCCTCGCTGCTGCGGCCCAGGGTGATCGCGTGGGTCCAGCCTTCGGAGATCGGGCCGCTCAGCCCCAGGCCGAAGACGCGGTTGAGCGCCTGGGTGCGGCCTTCGCCAGGTACGCCGGTTCCGGCATCGAAATCCACCTCCGCGTCGGTGACCAGCCCCGTCACCGACAGGGTTTGGGAGCCGATGCCCGTCTTGCCGCGAACGGCGAAATTCTGGTTCCGGTAGCCGTCGAGGTCGGGGTCGTGGCCGAACGCCGCCTCGTTGGTGGCAGAGAAGCCTTCAAGACGCTCAGCGCCTGCCGACAACCCGATCGAGGAGTCGTCGCGGGCGATGCCGAAGCCGGCCGTTGCGCCGGCGAGTCGGTCGCTTCCCAGCTTCGCCTCGAAGAATCCCTTCGACGCATCGCGGGTAAATATCTGCACCACGCCGCCGATGGCGTCGGAGCCCCACAACGCCGCGCGCGGACCCCGCACGATTTCGATGCGCTCGATCTGGGCGAGCGGAATGTGGGCAAAGTCGATGACGCCTTGCGTGGCCGCATTCACGCGAACGCCGTCCACCAGCACCAGCGTGTGGCTGGAGTTGGTGCCGCGCAGGAACAGGGTGCTGGCCTGGCCGGGGCCGCCGTTGCGCGCGATGTCCACGCCGGCCTGGCGTGACAACAGGTTGACCAGGTCCGGCGCCTGGGCCAGTTCGATTTCCTGGCGGGTGATGACGGTGACCGAGGCCAAGGCCTGCGCCACCGGCTTCTCGATCCGGTTGGCCGTGACCTGGACGGTGTCGAGCGTGTTGCGCTGCGCTTCGTCGGCGAAGCAAGTCGTTGAAAGTGCGATTGAAATGGCGGCCGCAAGGGCTGCCTGCTGGATCGTGTGCTTCATGTGTTCTCCTGGAACGCTCACCCGCGCGGGAAAAACACGCGCGACAGGAAACACGGCAAAACACAGGCGCGGCAAGGCGCGACGGTCATGCCGCGTTGCCCTCCGCAACGTGCTGATTGACGGCGCTGCCGATGGGCAGCGCCGCTGTGTTCCAGGCCGGTCTCCGGACTTGCCAGTGGCGTCGATGGGCTGACGCCGGATCCTTCGCCTTCCCAGGCGAACCCAGTGGCGTGATGAAGGAGTGTCCTGACTTACCGTTGCGGGGGCAGCGCCGGAGTCTCACCGGCTTCCCGAGCACCTGGGACGCTGCGATTGTAATTCATCCCGTCTTCACTCGTCGCGGTCGGCGTCGAGTCCTTCGAACTCGCCATCGCTGCCGGTGCGCAGGTGCAGGGTGATCGGCCGGCAGCAGACCGGGCAATCTTCGATGTACTCGGCTTCGCCACCGGACGCATCGGCCAGGGCTTCGAAGCGTTCGCCGCAGAACGGGCACCGGACGAAAATGGAATCGAGCATGGCGGCTGCCTGTCGGAGGGGATCAATCGGGCAGGAACAGCGATATCACGTCGTTGGTGAACCGTCGCCCAAGTTCGGTGGGCACGACCCGGTCGCCTGACTGCAGCAGCCAACCCATCAGCTTTGCGTGGTCGAGTTCGCCGCGGATGACGTCGCGGCCCACGCCCGTGCGCGATTCAAAATCGCCCAGGCTGAAGCCTTCGACCAGGCGCAGCGCATTGAGCATGTAGTCGAACGGCAATTGCGCCGGCGGAATCGGATCGTCGCCGCCGATGCGGCCCAGGCCCGATGCCTGCGCCAGGTACTCGCGCGGGTTCTTCACCTTCCAGCGGCGCAGCACCGATCCATCGGCGCCGGACGAAATCTTGCCGTGCGCCCCGGCCCCGATACCCAGGTAGTCGCCGAAGCGCCAATAGTTGAGGTTGTGCGCACATTGCCGGCCCTCGCGCGCATAGGCCGACACTTCATATTGCGCATAGCCGGCGTCGGCCATTCGCTCGATGCATCGCTCCTGCATGTCCCAGGCATCGTCCTCGAGTGGGATGCCTGTCGGCGGCTTGGCGGCGAAGACGGTGTTGGGCTCCAGGGTCAGCTGGTAATGCGACAAGTGCGCGGGCGACAGGGCGATTGCGCGATCCACGTCATGCAATGCCATCGCCAGGTGCTGCCCGGGCAGGGCATACATCAGGTCGAGGTTGATGTTGTCGTAGCCGGCGTCCTGCGCCAGCTTCACGGCGGCTTCGGCTTCGGCGCTGTCGTGGATGCGGCCGAGCCGTTGCAGGCAGCCGTCGTCGAAGCTCTGGATACCGAAGGACAGGCGGTTGACGCCCGCCGCCAGGTAGCCCTCGAAACGACCGTGTTCGGCGGTGCCGGGATTGCACTCCATGGTGATTTCCGCGCCCGGCGCGAAACGCAGCCGCGACGATGCGGCGGCGAGGATCCGGTTGATCGCCTCGGGCGGAAACAGGCTGGGCGTGCCGCCGCCGAAGAACACGCTGTGCACGGTGCGGCCCCAGACCAGCGGCAGGTCCTGGTCGAGGTCGACGACCAGGGCGTCCACGTACTCCGCGACCGGCAGCGCGTTGGGTTGCTGGTGCGAATTGAAATCGCAATACGGACATTTGCGCACGCACCACGGGATGTGGATGTACAGCGACAGCGGCGGTGGGCGAAGTGTCACCGGTTCGTTGGCGACGGGCAGGTCCGCACCAGGCCTCATGGCTCGAAGCGCGCCTCACGCAGGCGCACGCGCAGCTGCGCCAGCGCCTGGCCGCGATGGCTTACCCGGTTCTTGATGTCGGGCGGCAGTTCCGCGGCGCCGGAGTTCATCACGGGATCGAAAAATATCGGGTCGTAGCCAAAACCGCCGGCACCGCGCGGCGCGTCCAGGATCAGGCCTTCCCAGCTGCCTTCCACAATCAGCGGTTGCGGATCGGCGGCATGGCGAAGCACGACGATCGTGGAAACGAAGCGCGCGCTGCGTTTTGCCGCGGGCACGCCGGCCAACTCGCGCAACACACGCGCAATGTTGCCGGCCGAGTCGCCGTGCACGCCGGCGTAGTGGGCGCTGATCAGCCCGGGTGCGCCGCCGAGCGCATCAATCACCAGGCCCGAGTCGTCGGCCAGGGCCGGAAGGCCGGTCACCGCGCAGGCGTGGCGCGCCTTGATCAGTGCGTTCTCGACGAAGCTCAGGCCGTCCTCGATGGCATCGACCACGCCCAACTCGCCCTGGGTGACCAGGCGCATGCCGAAGTCGGCGAGCAGGGGTTGGATCTCCGCCAACTTGCCGCGATTCGATGTCGCCAACACCAGCGTCGTCATGACCCGTGCCTGCGCCTGGTCAGGCGGAAAGCCCGAGCGCAGCGCGTTGCATCGCCACCAGTTCCGCCACGCCCTTGCCGGCAAGGGCCAGCAAGGCGTCGAGTTCCTCGCGACGGAAGGCGTGGCCTTCAGCCGTGCCCTGCAATTCGATGAAGCCGCCGCCGTCGTTCATGACGACGTTCATGTCGGTGTCGCAGTTGGAGTCTTCGGCGTAGTCGAGGTCGAGCACCGGCTGGCCTTGGTAGATGCCGACCGAAATCGCGGCGATCGCGCCCAGGATCGGATCGCGCGTGAGGTCGCCGCGCTTGCGCAGCAGCGCGATCGCATCGCACAAGGCCACGTAGGCGCCGGTGATGGCGGCGGTTCGCGTTCCGCCATCGGCCTGCAGCACATCGCAATCGAGCGTGATGCTGCGCTCGCCCAGGGCGCGGCGATCAACGCAGGCGCGCAGCGATCGGCCGATCAGCCGCTGGATCTCCAGCGTGCGGCCGCCTTGCTTGCCGCTGGCGGCTTCGCGGTTCATTCGTTCATTGGTCGAGCGCGGCAGCATGCCGTACTCGGCGGTCACCCAGCCCTCGCCCTTGCCGCGAAGGAAGCCGGGGACGCGGTTTTCGACGGTGGCGGTGCATAGCACCCGGGTGTCGCCGAAGCTGATCAGTACCGAGCCTTCGGCATGCTTGGTGAACTGCCGTTCGATGCGGACATCGCGCAGCTGGTCGAAGGCGCGGCCGCTGGGCCGGGTAATAGGGGACATGGGCGGATCCGACAAATTCTGGTCTGCTAGATTACCATTCGCGTCCAGCCCTGCCGGGCTCCGTGGAGCGCCTCCCGCCATGATCCGCAGCATGACCGCCTTCGCCGCCTGCGAGCGCGCCGCCACCGGCGGCCAGCTCAGCTGCGAACTGCGAGCAGTCAACCATCGTTTCCTGGAACTGTCGGTCCGCGCCCCGGAAGAACTGCGCCCGGTCGAGGCCGCCTTCCGAGAACGCGTCGCCCAGAAGGTGTCCCGCGGCAAGGTGGACCTGTCCTTCCGCCTGAGATCCGCCCCGGGCGCGCGCGCCGCATTGACGGTGAATGACGAACTGATGGGCCAACTGGCTTTGCTCGCGCGCCGCCATCATTCCCAGTTCCCACAGATGTCCATCGACTTCGTCGAGCTGCTGCGCTACCCCGGCGTGGTCGAGGAGGCCGAACTCGACGCCGCCGGCCTGCAGGCCGATGCCATGGCGCTTCTGGACCAGACCCTGGCCGAATTCGTCGCCGCGCGTGAGCGCGAGGGCGCCAACCTGGCCGCCGTCATGCGCGAGCGCCTGGACGGCATCGAGCGCATCGCTGCGCAAGTTAAGGGCTGGCTGCCGGACATCCGTGCCGCGCTGCGCGCCAAGCTCGACACCCGCCTTGCCGACCTGAAGCTGCCGCTGGACCCGGGTCGCCTCGAACAGGAAGTCGTGCTGAACCTGCAGAAGATCGACGTGGATGAAGAGCTTGACCGGCTCGCGAGCCATGTCTCGGAAGCGCGCCGTGTCCTGGGACTGCCCGAAGCCGTCGGCCGCCGTCTGGATTTCCTGATGCAGGAATTCAATCGCGAGGCCAACACCCTGGGTTCGAAGTCGGTCGATTCGCGGACCACGCAGGCCGCGGTGGAACTCAAGGTGCTGATCGAACAGCTCCGCGAGCAAGTCCAGAACCTGGAGTGAGCATGCGCGGAACCCTCTTCATCGTCGCCGCGCCTTCCGGTGCAGGCAAGTCGAGCATCGTCAACGCCGTACTGAAGGACACGCCGGGCATCGCCCTGTCCATCTCCTACACCTCGCGCGCTCCGCGCCCGGGCGAGCGCCACGCCCAGCACTACCACTTCATCGGCGCGGACGAATTCAAGCGCATGATCGCCGCCGGCGATTTCTTCGAACACGCGCTGGTGCACGGCGACTACAAGGGCACCGCCCGACAGTCGGTCGAACCGCAATTGGCCGCCGGGCTGGACGTATTGCTCGAGATCGACTGGCAAGGCGCCCGCCAGGTTCGCCAGCAGATGCCCGATGCACTGAGCGTCTTCATCCTGCCGCCGTCCCGCCACGCGCTGGAAACGCGCATGCGCAGCCGCGGCCAGGACAGCGAGGAAACCATCGCCCGGCGCCTGTCGGCCGCGCGCGAGGAAATGAGCCACTACGCGGAATTCGACTTCCTGATCGTCAACGACGATTTCGAGACAGCGGTCCGCGAGATGCAATCCATCTTCATCGCCAGCCGGCAGCGCATCGCCGTCCAATCCGAGCGGCATGCGGAGCTGATCAGGGCGTTGTTGTCGGAAGATCAGAAGCGCTGATCATCGCGAGGGGCGATCAGCAAGAGCCTATCGCCACTGGCGATCGCCGGCTTTCATTTTGAGTCGCCACACGGGATCGGCTTGGTCAAAATGAAATCCGGCGCTCGCCCGCAACTAGTGCGACGGTCTGAATCTTCACGGCAACACCCTGCCGTTCCCTCGCCAACGCAGGTCGCCCGCTGCCCCATTCGCAGGCTTGCTCGGTGGGGCCACCGGGCGATCCTGCGTTCTGTCGCCCCTATGGCAAAAGCAGCCGCCGCACCCTTTGTGGCAGATCTCGCCGCCACCCCAATCACCCCAGCAACCTCCGGCGAGCGCAGCGACGCCCACGCCAGCTGATGAGAAAACGCAGGATCGCCCGGCAGGCCTCACCAAGCACGAAGTGCGACTGACGGCGCCGGGCGACCTGCGTTGGCGGGGGTTCGGCAGGGTGTTGCACTGAAGCGATGTTGGTCACAGGTGCGCGAGGGTGGTGGCCGGGGATCCCCGCCCACCACCCCACCCAGAACCATGGGACGCTCCGCTCCAAACCTCGGCACACGCTCCGTTCAGCACCGCGGCACACGCTCCGTTCGGTACCCCGGCCTGTTCAAGATGGCCAGGATTTGAACGAAGGGGGGCTGGGCGCGTATAATGCCCAGTTCCGCGTAACCCATTGATTTTGCGAGCCGGCTGAGTCCCGCCGGCACCGCCCTGGAGACTGTATGGCCCGCATTACCGTAGAAGACTGCCTGAACGTCGTCGAGAACCGCTTCGAGCTGGTCCTGATGGCATCCAAGCGCGCCCGCCAGCTGGCGACCGGTGTCGAGCCGACCCTGGACAACAGCGAACACCAGGACAAGCCGACCGTCATGGCCCTGCGCGAGATCGCCGCGCGCAAGATCGACCAGAACCTGATTGACGAAGTCGAGAAGATCGAGCGCGAGCGCGCTGAACGCGAAGCCCTGGAATGGGCCGCCGCCGAAGTGGTGGACGACGACCTTAGCAAGGGCGGCGACGACTGATCTGTCGCGATGGCGTGATCGAAATGCAAACGGCCCTTCGGGGCCGTTTTTCGTTCTGCGTCAATTGATTGAAGCCTCATGCGGGGGCGGGTAGTCTGGACCCATGTCGTCCCTGACCCAGCCCACCGCCGCGAAGCAGCCCAATCCGGACCCTTGTCCTGATGCCGTGCGCGCGCTCGAAGTGAAGCTGGCGGACTACCTGACCAAGGAACAGGTGCTGAAAGTCCGCCGGGCCTACCAGGTCGGCGCCGCGGCCCATGCGGGCCAGACCCGCCGATCGGGCGAGGCCTACATCACCCATCCCGTCGCCGTGGCCGGAATCCTCGCCGAACTGCGGATGGATACCGAAACCCTGTGTGCGGCCATCCTCCACGACTCGCTTGAAGACACCGACCTGCCGCGCAGCGCCATCTCGGAAGAGTTCGGCGAAGCCGTGGCGGAGTTGGTGGATGGCGTCACCAAGCTCGACAAGATCCAGTTCCGCGATCGCCAGGAAGCGGATGCGGAAAGCTTCCGCAAGATGATGCTGGCGATGTCGCGCGACCTGCGCGTCATCCTGATCAAGCTGGCCGACCGCCTGCACAACATGCGCACGCTGGACGCGATGAGTCCGGATTCGCGCCGGCGCATCGCCCGCGAGACGCTCGACATCTACGCGCCCATCGCCCACCGGCTCGGCATGAATCGTATCAAGGCCGAATTGCAGGACATGGGGTTTCGCGCCCTGCATCCGCTGCGGCACAAGACCATCGCCAAGCGCATCGCCGCGCAGCCGGTGATGCGGCGCGAGGCCATGGCGACCATCGAGGCCAAGATCTGCCAGCGCCTGGCGCAGGAGGGCTTGCCGTTCCGCCTGGTAAGCCGGGTCAAGGCGCCGTGGAGCATCTACCAGAAGATGCGCCAGGAAAACAAAAGCTTCGACCAGGTGATGGATGTGTTCGGCTTTCGTCTGGTCGTGCCCAAGCTGATGCAGTGCTACATCGCGCTGGGCGCGGTGCATTCCTTGTTCAAGCCGCTGGACGCGCGCTTCCGCGATTTCATCGCGATTCCGAAGGCCAACGGTTACCAGAGCCTGCACACCGTGCTGTTCGGCAGCTACGGCACGCCGGTGGAAGTGCAGATTCGCACCGAGGAGATGGATGTCATCGCCGAGCGGGGCATCGCCGCGCACTGGCTGTACAAGACCATCGGGCAGGGCATGAACACCGCGCAGGTGCGCGCGCAGGACTGGGTGCGCAGCCTGATGGACAGCCAGGAATCGGCGGGCTCGTCGCTGGAGTTCCTGGAGAACGTCAAGGTCGACCTGTTCCCGGACGAGGTCTATCTGTTCACGCCCAAGGGCGATATTTTTTCCTTGCCGCGCAATGCCACGGCGCTCGACTACGCGTACGCGGTGCATACGGACGTCGGCAACCATGCGGTGGCTGCGCGCGTGGACAAGAAATTGGTGCCGCTGCGCAGCAAGCTCGCCAGTGGGCAGACGGTCGAGATCATCACCGCGCCGTCGGCCACGCCCGGGCCCCAGTGGCTGGAGTTCGTGGTGTCGAGCAAGGCGCGCACCGCCATCCGCCACTTCCTGAAGCGGCTGGAACACGAAGATGCGGTCGACCTCGGCCATCGAATGCTCGATCGTGCGCTGGAAGCGCGCGAGACATCGCTGGACCGCGTGCCGCAGGAAAACATCGAACAATTCCTGGCCGAACATCGCTACCGCCGGTTGGAGGAGTTGCTGGCGGATATCGCGCTGGGTAATCGCATGCCGGCGCAAGTCGCGCAGGTGCTGGTGCAGGGCTCGGCGGAATTGCCGCTGCGCCATGGCACCGCGACCAGCAGCGAACAGATCCTGATCACCGGCACCGAGCGCGGCGTGCTCAGCTTCGCGCGTTGCTGCTATCCGATTCCCGGCGACGAGATCATGGGCTATATCAGCGCCGGCAAGGGCGTGGTGGTGCACCGCATCGATTGCCCGAACGCCGCCGAATACCGCAAGCATCCGGAGCGCTGCGTGCCGATGGCCTGGGACCGCTACGTGCAGGGCGACTATCGCGCGGCGCTGAAGCTGGACGTGGACAACAAGCCCGGCGTGCTGGCGCAGGTTGCAGCAGCCGTGGCCGAGAGTGATTCCAACATCGATTCGGTGGAATACCGCGAGCGCGACCTGCAGATTTCCGTCATGGAATTCGGCATCGAGGTGCGCAACCGCAAGCACCTGGCCGACGTCATCCGGCGCGTCCGCCGATTGGGCGTGGTGCACGGCGTGGAGCGCCTGTAGGCCGCGCCCCGGCGTAAACTCACCCCACCTTTCCGAGAGTGTCCGCCATGCCTCGCCAACCCATTGCCACCGACAGCGCGCCCGCCGCCATCGGGCCGTATTCGCAAGCCGTGCGCAGCGGCAGCCAGGTGTTCCTTTCCGGCCAGATCCCGCTCGACCCCGCCACCGGGCAGTTGGTGGAGGGCGACATCGCGACCCAGTCCCGGCGCGTGTTCGACAACCTCGCCGCGGTCTGCGCCGCCGCCGGGGGGTCAATGGACCAGGTGGTGCGGGTCGGCATCTACCTGATGGACTTGGGCGACTTCGCCGCTGTCAATGCGGTGATGGCCGACTACTTCACGGCGCCCTATCCGGCGCGCTCCACCATCCAGGTATCCGGCCTGCCGCGCGGAGCGCGGGTCGAGGTCGACGCCATCCTCGCGTTCGACTGAGTGGGTCGCCGGGCCAATCCAGGCACGCCGGCCCCGGCCCTGGCGGCCAGCGGCGAGGCTTCGGTGCGGGAGCTGCCGGGCGTCGGCCCCGCGCTCGCCGAAAAACTGGCGGCGCGCGGCCTCATCAAGGTGCAGGATCTGTGGCTGCACCTGCCGACCCGATATGAAGACCGCACGACGCTGACGCCGATCCGCGAACTGGTGCCCGGGCAACCGGCGCAGGTGGAGGGCCGGGTGGAAGCGGTGGAGCGCGGCTTTCGCTATCGCCCGCTGCTGCGCGTGACCATCAGCGATGACTCGCGGGCCACGCTTGCCTTGCGGTTCTTCCATTTCAATTCGGCCCAGGCTGCGCAATTCATCCCGGGCCGCCGGTTGCGCTGCTATGGCGAAGCGCGGCCGAGCGGGCATGGCCTGGAGATCGTGCATCCGAGTTACCGATTCCTGGCCGAATCGGATGACGGCTTGATGCGCGATTCGCTCGACCCGGTCTATCCGGTGATCGAGGGCGTTGGGCCGCAAACGATGTCGCGGCTGATCGCCGAAGCGCTGAAGCGCCTGCCACCTGCCGAAGAACTCGAGCTGCTTCCTGTGGCGGTGATTCGCGCGCTGGACATGCCCACATTGAAGGAGGCCTTGCTGGTTGCGCACCGGCCGCCGCCCGATACGGATGTCCTTCTTTTTTCCAGCGGTCGGCATCCCGCGCTGCAGCGGCTTGCGTTCGAGGAAATGCTGGCCCACCACCTCAGCCTGCGCCGCCAAAGGATCGCGCTGCGTGCGCATGGCGCGAGCGCCATCAAGGGACGCGGCGCACTCGCCGATGCATTGCGCAAGGCCCTGCCGTATTCACTTACCGGCGCACAGCGTCGCGTTTACGATGAAGTAGCCGCCGACATGCGAAAGCCCGAGCCCATGCTTCGCCTGGTGCAGGGCGATGTCGGCAGCGGCAAGACCGTGGTTGCCGCGCTCGCTGCGCTGCGCGCCGTGGAAGCAGGCAAGCAGGTCGCATTGATGGCGCCAACCGAATTGCTGGCCGAACAACACCTGCTCAACTTCCGCAACTGGCTTGAACCGCTGGGCATAGAGGTTGCGTGGCTTGCCGGCAAGGTAACCGGCAAGGCGCGCACGGCGGCGCTGTCGCGAATAGCCTCGGGCGCGGGACAGGTGGTGGTCGGCACGCACGCGTTGATGCAGGAGGGCGTGGTCTTCAAGGACCTCGCGCTGGCAATCGTGGACGAGCAACACCGCTTCGGCGTGCACCAGCGACTGTCGTTGCGCGACAAGGGGCTCGATGGCAGCCGCGTTCCGCACCAATTGGTGATGACCGCCACGCCAATCCCGCGAACCCTGGCGATGTCGGCCTATGCCGACCTCGACGTGTCGGTGATCGATGAAATGCCGCCAGGGCGAACCCCGGTAACCACGGTGGCGCTGCCCGGCACGCGTCGCGACGAAGTGGTAGACCGAATCCGCTTGGCCTGCTCGGTGGGTCGGCAGGTGTATTGGGTGTGCACGCTGATTGACGAGAGCGAAGCCGGCGACGGCCCGGGGCAGGGCGTGCGCATCGAGGCACAGGCCGCCCAGACGACGTACGACGCGCTTACCCTGGCCTTGCCGGGCCTGCGCGTCGGATTGCTGCACGGACGGATGAAGCCCGCGGAAAAGCAGTCGGTGATGGCCAGCTTCAAGGCCGGCGACATCCAGTTGCTGGTCGCGACCACGGTGATCGAAGTGGGCGTCGACGTTCCGAACGCCAGCCTGATGGTCATCGAGAACGCCGAGCGACTGGGCTTGGCCCAGTTGCACCAGTTGCGCGGGCGAGTGGGTCGCGGCGCCGAAGCCTCGAGCTGCGTGCTGATGTACAAGGCGCCCTTGTCGATGCTGGCGCGGCAAAGACTGGAGGTAATGCGGCAGACCACGGACGGCTTCGTGATTGCCGAGAAGGATCTGGAATTGCGCGGCCCGGGCGAATTGCTCGGCACCCGGCAGACCGGCCTGGCCGGCTTCCGGGTCGCTGACCTTGTGCGGGACGCACACCTGCTGCCGGCTGTCCAGCAGGTGGCTGAGACGCTGTTGACCGGTGCGCCTGAGCTGGCGGGGCGGGTGGTGGCGCGCTGGATCGGGAGTGCGGTGCGGTTTGCGGGGGCTTAGGGGAGGGCGGAAGCGCCTTACGGAGCCGGCTTCGCGAACAAAGTTAGGGGCTGCTTGCTTCCATCTGCGCGAAACGGCTAAAATGGGGGTCTTTCCCGAATCACTGTGGACCCTTCCTGTGAAAGCCGATATCCATCCCAAGTATCATGACGTCGTCTTCCAGGACGTTACCTCCGATTTCATCATCCTCACGCGCTCCACGCTGTCCAGCAAAGAGACGATCAAGTGGGAAGATGGCAAGGAATATCCGCTGGTAAAGGTTGAAGTCTCCTCGGCTTCGCACCCCTTCTACACCGGCAAGCAGAAGTTGATGGACACCAGCGGCCGCGTGGACAAGTTCCGCAAGCGCTACGGCGCCGCCAAGCCGGCAACCGAGTAATACCGCGGTTCGCCGCCGGCCATCCCGCCGGCCCAGCAAGTCCCGACAACGGCCGCCCTGCGGCCGTTGTCGTTTTCGTGCATCGGTTCACGCTAGCGGCCCGCCCCGGGCGTTTTCGTGTGGGTTTGCACTGCCTTGCGCAAATCCCGTATGCGATACTTGGCACTTGGCCAAAATACCGTTTTCAAGGAGCCTGTCGTGTCTGATAACCCGAGCGTGATCCTCAACGCAGGCGACAAATCCGTCGAACTTCCCGTGCACACCGGCACCCTGGGTCCGCCCTGCATCGACATCGGCAAGCTGTACAAGGAAACCGGAAGCTTCACCTACGACCCGGGTTTCATGTCCACGGCCAGTTGCCGCAGCGCCATCACCTATATCGATGGCGACGCCGGCGTGCTGATGTACCGCGGCTACCCGATCGAACAACTGGCCAAGCAGTCGAACTTCCTGGAAGTCAGCTACCTGCTGATGCACGGCGAGTTGCCGACCGCCGAACAGTTCGGAAAGTTCGAACACGAAGTCACCCACCATACGATGATGCACGAGGCCTTCAGGACCTTCCTGTACGGCTTCCGCCACGACGCGCATCCGATGGCGATGATGACCGGCATGCTCGGTTCGCTGGCCGCGTTCTACCACGGCGACCTCGACCTGGAAGACCCCGAACAGCGTCGCCTCGCCGGGATCCGCCTGCTGGCCAAGGTGCCGACGATTGCCGCTGCCTGCCATCGCTACTCGATCGGCTGGCCGATCCGCTATCCCCGAAACAATCTCGAATACGTCGAGCGCTTCCTGCACATGATGTTCGAAGTGCCCAGCGAGCCGCTGACGATGAAGCCGGTTGCCGCGCGCGCGCTCGACCTGCTCTTCATCCTGCATGCCGACCACGAACAGAACGCGTCCACGTCCACCGTGCGCCTGGTCGGTTCCACCGGCGCCAATCCCTATGCCTGCGTGGCAGCGGGCGTGGCCGCGCTGTGGGGTCCCGCGCATGGCGGTGCCAACGAAGCCGTGCTCGACATGCTGGCCGGCATCGGCCGTCCGGAAGATGTCGCCAAGGCCGTGGATCGCGCCAAGGACAAGAACTCCGGCTTCCGCCTGATGGGCTTCGGCCACCGCGTGTACAAGAACTTCGATCCGCGCGCGACCATCATTCGCGAGATGACCCACGAAGTATTGGGCGAGCTCGGTGTCAACGACCCGATGCTGGAAGTCGCGCTGAAGCTGGAAGAGGCTGCGCTCAAGGACGAATACTTCATCGCCCGCAAGCTGTATCCGAACGTCGACTTCTATTCCGGCATCATCTACAAGGCGCTCGGCATCCCGCGCGAAATGTTCACTGTCATGTTCGCCATCGCGCGCACGGCCGGCTGGGTTTCGCACTGGCTCGAGCAGCAGACCGATCCGGAAAACAAGATCGGCCGTCCGCGCCAGATCTATACCGGCTCGCCGGCCCGCGACTACGTGCCGCTGGGCAAGCGCTAAGTCGTTTCGTCATCCGCGCCGGCCGGCCTGGCCGGCGCGTCCGTTCCAGCATCCAGCAGTTTTCGCACCGCGGCCACGCCGGCGCGGGCCATCGGCCGCGCGTCCATGCCCAGCGGCGCCTGGCGAAGCAGGGCATCGGGCAGGACCGTAATCTCGAAGCCCAGGCCGTCGGCTTCGAAGCCCCAGGCGGGAAACCGTGCACGGGTCTCCCGGTCCACCCTGAGCGACTGCTCGGGCAGCTGCGCCGCAGGCAGCCTGGCGTCCATCAGGAATCGCGCGAACGCTTCCGGGTCGTCGCTGAAGGCATGCAGCCGGATCGGCGATGCCGCATCCGCAGTGCCATCCAGCACGCCTCCCACCAGCCGCGGCTGGAAGGACTGGAAGAATTCCATCGCGGGAATCGCCGCTGCGCGTCGGATCCGCAGTTGCCGGGATGCCTCGTCGCCCCCGAACAGGCGCTGGTAGTCGAGTAGCTGCGCACGCACGTCGGCATCCCGGGGCAGGGAGGCCTCGTCGTCGATGCCCAACTGGCGCGCCGCGCGAATCTTCGCCTGGCGGGGGTCCTGGAGTCCCTGCCGTGCCATCAGCCGGGCGGCTTCGTAAGCCACCTGCTGCCTGCGCAGCCGCAGCTGCGATTCACGTTGTTCGCGTTCCCGCTTCATCGGCAAGGCCTAGAAGATGTCGAACGCCTCGGCCTGCTGCTCTTCACCCATGTCCTGCTGGTTGAAGCCGCTGGAGATGATGCGGTCGTAGTCTTCCTGCTTGAAATAGTCCACCAGTGAGCCCGGCGTGCCGTCCGGCACGATGGCCCCGGTGCTGCGGTTGATGCTGACGGTAACGATGCCCGAAGGCGGCGTGGCGTCGGTGACCGGTATGTCCTTCAGCGCCACGCGCATGTAGTTGATCCAGATCGGAAGCGCCGCCTTGCCGCCGTACTCGCGGTAGCCCAGGGACTCGAAGTTGTCCTTGCCTACCCAAACGGTCGTCACCAGGTCGCCGCCGAAGCCCGAGAACCAGGCGTCGCGGTGGTCGTTGGTCGAGCCGGTCTTGCCGCCGATGTCGGCGCGCTCGAGCACCTTCGCGGCCGTGGCAGTGCCGCGTTGCACGACATCGCGCATCAGCGACGAAGCCAGGAAAGCACTGCGCTCGTCGATTGCGCGCGGCGCCAGCGTGACCTGGGACGGTCCGACCAGGTCGGTCTCGATCTTGCCCTGGGCCGGTGCTGCCGTTGCGGTCGGGCCATTGGCGCTGAAGTCGAAATCGTCCACCACCACGGCGGCCCGGGCTTCCGTCGCCAGGCGTTGCGGGCACAGGCGGCAGGCACGCGGCGCGTGCGTGGCGGCGATGACCACGCCGTTGCGATCCACGACCTTCGCGATGAAATACGGCTCGACCAGGAAGCCGCCGTTGGCGAAGACCGTGTAGACGCGCGCTATCGAGATTGGCGTCAGCGAGGCCGTGCCCAGCGACATGGACAGGTTGGCCGGCAGGCTCTCGAGCTTGAAGCCGAACTGGGTGATGTACTTGCGGGCGAAATCGACGCCGATGGCGTCCAGCAGGCGCACCGACACCAGGTTGCGCGACTGCACCAGCGCTTCGCGCATCCGCATGGGCCCGGAAAACTTCCCGTTGTCGTTCTGCGGCTGCCAGACATGGCCGACCCGGTCGCGAAACACCACCGGGGCATCTAGCACGATCGTCGCGGGCGTGTAACCGCGCTCGAAGGCGGCCGAATACAGGAAGGGCTTGAAGCTGGAGCCAGGCTGGCGCTGTGCCTGCACGGCGCGATTGAACTTGCTGCGCGAGAAGCTCAGGCCGCCGACCAGGGCGCGCAGGGCGCCGTCCTCGGGCTGAAGCGACACGAGCGCCGCCTCGGCCCTGGGTACCTGGGTCAGTTCGAATTGACCGGGCTCGGCGCCCGCGGACACGCGCACCACGTCGCCCCGCTTGAGGAGCGCCGCGGGCGTACGCCCGGTCCATTTGCTGGACTGGGCATCGAGGACCACCACCTCGCCCGAGCGCAGGCTGACAGTCGCCTTGCCTTCGCCGATGCCGGTCACCACGCCTGCAGGCATGCCGCTGATGGGCACGAACCGGCGCAGCGCTGCACCGAGTTCCGCCGGCGATTCGGCGCCGGTCAGGTCCAGGTGGCCTTCGACCGCGCGAAAGCCATGGCGCCGGTCGTATTCCACCAAGCCGTCGCGAACGGATTTCGACGCAGCCGCCTGGTCGATGCTGCGCACCGTGGTGTAGACCTTGAAGCCGCTGGTCTCGGATTCGGCGCCGTAACGTTCCTGCATGGCAGCGCGAACCATCTCGGCCAGGTAGGGGGCATCCAGTTCGGTCTTGGGCTCGTGCGGACGCGCGCGACTGGGCTCGGCGCGCGCCTGGGTCTCCTGCGCCTTCGTGATGAACCCGACTTCGCGCATCCGTTGCAGCACGTAGTTGCGCCGCTCGATGTTGCGCTTGGGATTGATGACGGGATTGCCGCTGGACGGGTACTTGGGGGTTGCGGCCAGCGCCGCGCACTCGGCCAAGCTGAGCTGGTCTATCGTCTTGCCGAAATAGAACTCCGCCGCCGCCGCCACGCCATAGGCGCGATTGCCGAAGAATATCT
This sequence comes from Gammaproteobacteria bacterium, assembly GCA_026398715.1. The sequence goes on along the minus strand of JAPLSI010000250.1, from coordinate 2,319 downwards.
TGTTGAGGTACAGCTCCAGGATCTCGTCCTTGGTCAGCTCGCGCTCCATCTTCAGGGCGAGCGCCATCTCCATCAGCTTGCGGCTGTAGCTGTATTCCGAGCTCAGGTAGAAATTCTTGGCCACCTGCTGGGTAATGGTGCTGCCGCCGGGCACGCGCTTGTTGTCGGTCGTGGCCAGCAGCCAGACGGCGCGGGTGATGCCCTTGAAGTCCAGGCCCTGGTGCTTGTAGAAGCGGGCGTCCTCGATGGCGATGAAGGCCTGCTTGAGCTGGGCCGGGATCTTGTCGACCTTCACCGGGTAGCGCCGCGTCTCGCCGAACTGGGCGATCAGCCTGGCGTCGGCGGTGTACACGCTCAACGGGACCTGCATGGCGACGTTGCGCAGTTCCTGCACATCGGGCAGGCGGGGCGCGACCAGCCAATAGACGACGCCCAATGCCAGTATTCCCAGCACCAGGCCCAGGCCAGCGAGAAGGGCCAGGCGGCGCAGCCAGCGTCTTACTTGGGCCATCCTGGGCCTCTTCCTCGTTTACATCGGGCGGGACCGGGAGTATAGAACGAGGCAGGCCCCAGTCGGACCAAAGGGTGTCGGTCGCTGTCCCTTTTGCCGTTAAAGCTGTGAACTGGCATGGCAAAATGGGTCAATCGACCGAAAAGATGGCGGGGGGCATTGCCATTTCGGAAAATTTCGTTATTAATGTAACGGCGCACGAATAGCGTGTAAGCGCCCGTGGCAAGTGGCAAAAGGGGATAAACCGTGGGTCTTTTCGGAAATACCAAGACACCGCTTGTCGGCCTGGACATCAGTTCCACGGCTGTAAAGCTGCTTCAGCTCACTGAAAGCAACGGCCGTTACCGGGTCGAGCACTATGCAGTCGAGCCCTTGCCACCCAATGCCGTGGTGGAAAAAAACATCGTCGAGGTCGAGGCAGTCGCCGAGGCCATCCGGCGCGCAGTCGCGCGCTCGGGCACCAAGGCCCGGCATGCCGCCGCGGCCGTCTCCGGCTCCTCGGTCATCACCAAGATCATCCCGATGCAGGGTGACCTGGACCAGGACGCGCTGGAAGACCAGGTGCAGATGGAAGCTTCCAACTACATCCCCTATCCCATCGAGGAAGTCAGCCTCGACTTCGAAGTGCTTGGGCCGATGCCCGGCAACCCGGAGATGGTGCAGGTACTGCTTGCAGCGTCCCGAACCGAAAACGTCGATGTGCGCCAGTCGGCGCTCGAACTGGGCGGCATCACCGCCAAGGTGATCGACGTCGAAGCCTTCGCGATGGAAAACGCCTTCAAGCTGGTGGCAGACCAATTGTCCGTGCCGCGCGACGCCATCGTCGCCCTGGTGGACATCGGCGCGACCATGACCACGCTCAACGTGCTGCGCGCCCAGCGCAGCATCTACACCCGCGAACAGGTGTTCGGCGGCAAGCAACTGACCGACGAAGTGATGCGCCGCTACGGCCTGAGCTACGACGAAGCGGGCCAGGCCAAGCGCCAGGGCGGTTTGCCGGAAAGCTACGAGGTCGAAGTGCTGGAGCCCTTCAAGGAAGCCCTGGTGCAGCAGGTCAGCCGACTGCTCCAGTTCTTCTACGCCGGCAGCGACTTCAACCGCGTCGACCAGGTCGTCCTGGCTGGCGGCTGCGCCTCCATCGCCGGCATCGCCAGCCTGGTTGAAGAACAGATCGGCGTACCGACCGTCATTGCCAATCCGCTCGCCAACATGGCGCTCGGCCCGCGCGTGCAGGCACACGCCCTGGCCCAGGATGCCCCGGCGCTGATGATTGCCTGCGGCCTGGCCCTGAGGAGCTTCGACTGATGGCCAAGATCAACCTATTGCCTTGGCGCGCCGAACGGCGCAAACAGCGCCAGCAGGAATTCCTGACCATGCTGGGCGTGGCTTCTGCCGCGGCCGTGCTGATCAGCCTGCTGATCGTGATGTATTACAACGGCCAGATCGACGGCCAGAACAACCGCAACCAGTACCTGACCGACCAGATTGCCTCGCTCGACAAACAAATCGTCGAAATCGCCGAGTTGGACAAGAAGAAGGCCGGGTTGCTCAAGCGCAAGCAGGTCATCGAGGAGTTGCAGGCCAGTCGTTCGCAGATGGTGCACTTGTTCGATGAACTGGCACGGACCATCGCCGACGGCACGCAGATCACCTCGATCCAGCAGAACGGCGCCGAAATGACCTTGTTGGGTCGCGCCCAGTCCAATGCCCGCGTCAGTACCTACATGCGCAACCTGGATGTGTCGGGCTGGATGGGTAATCCGGACCTGTCCATCATCGAACTGCGCGGTTCCGATCCTGGCCTGCCG
>JAPLSI010000044.1 GCA_026398715.1 Gammaproteobacteria bacterium | reverse complement strand
GTGGGAGATGGCGGAGAAAACCGCGGATTCCTGCCTGGCGCGCATGGCCCTGGTGCCGCGCGTGCTGGAGGCGCGCGGGCTGGACGTGACGCCGGGCATGATCAAGCGCTTGCGCGCGCTCGGCGACGACCGGTCCGCCGACATCCTGGAAATAATCCTCGCCGAGGAAGTGCGCCATGTGTCGATCGGCAGCCGTTGGTTCGCCTGGTGCTGCGAACGTGGGCAACTCGATCCCGATACGACCTTCATCGAGTTGATCCGCGGCGTTGGCAAGGGCTCGATCCGCGGGCCGTTCAACTTGCCGGCGCGGCGCGAGGCGGGTTTTGGCGATGAAGAACTACGCCTGATCGCCAGCCTTGCGGAGTCGATGCCATGAATCCGAACCGGTCGCTGGCGATGCTGCTGGCATGCGCCCTTGCCGTGGGTTGCGCGCAGCAATCGAACAGCGAAGGCGAGTTGTCGGTGGCCGACCAGGCGCGCGCCGCCGAAATGCTCAGCGCCTTCGAAAGCGCCAGCAGGGAAAAGAACTGGGAAGTCGCGGAGGCGCATGCCGACACCTTGCGCGCCGCATTCCCCAGCAGCGAATTCGCCGCGAAACTGGCGCCGACGCTGGATGCGGTGCGGGAACAAGCCCGGCAGCAGCGCGAAGCGCGACGCCTGCGCGACCTGTGGGACTACCAGGCGGTGGCAAAGGACAAGGGCGTCCAGCGCACCGCCGCCATTTACAGCCGCACGCCAGTCGTGGAAGAGGGCGAGCTGGCAATCCAGCCGGACGCGCAGCTGGTGCTGCGCGACCATCCGCAATGGGGCCGCAGTGCGTATCTGCTGTTTGCGCAGTCGAAGTTCCGGTGCGGTCCGCCGTGCCGGATGGACATCGGTTTCGATGGTGGCCAGGCGCAATCGTTCGCCGGCAAGCAGGCTGATTCGGGCAAGGGCCCGGCCTTGTTCATCGAGGACGAGGCGCGTTTCATCGAGCGATTGCCGAACGCGCGGGAAGTTCGGATCCAATTGCCCAAGGGCAGTGGCAGCGCGTCATCGCTGGTGTTCGAAGTGTCCGGCTTCGATGCCGCGCGCTACGAAAAACCCTGACGCCTAAAGCGCGGAAAGCTCCAGCCCGTCCTGCGTCACGCGCAACACGGAGCCTTGCTGGTACCAGTCGCCCAATACGATGCGTTGCGCCGTGTGGCCGTTGGCCTGCAGCGAATGGATGGCGGGCCGGTGCGTGTGGCCGTGGATCATGCGACGCACGCCATGGCGTTCGAGCGCCGCTTCCACGGCGGCCTGGTTGACGTCGGTAATCGCCTCGAGCTTGCCTTCGTCGCGCAGGCCCTGCTGATGGCCGCGGCTGGCTTCGCGGGCCTTGTCGGCGAACTCGCGGCGGGCTTCGAGGTCCTGGCCGAGGAAACGCTCGCGCCATTCGGGCTGGCGCGTCTCGCGGCGGAAGGCGAGATAGGCGCTGTCGTCGCTGCAAAGCAGGTCGCCGTGCATCAGCAAGGTCGGCTCGCCCTCCAGCAACACCACGCACGGGTCGGGCAGCAGGTTCGCGCCGGTCGCCGCGGCGAACGCCGGGCCGAGCAGGAAGTCGCGATTGCCGCGCATCACGTAGATCCGAACGCCGGAGTCGCTGAGCTCGCGCAAGCCGGCCTGCACGGCCTTCGCCAGCTCGCTGTCTTCGTCATCGCCGATCCATGCTTCGAACAGGTCGCCAAGGATGTACAGCGCCTCGGCCTGGCAGGCCTGGGTGCGCAGGAAATGCAGGAACTGCATCGTGATCGCCGGGCGCGACCGGTCCAGGTGCAGGTCGGAGATGAAGAGGATCGCCACGATCAGGGTTCGAGAACGACAGCGCGCTCGACCAGCACCGGGCTTGCCGGCACGTCGCCGGGCAGGGGCGCACGCGCAGCAGTCGGGACCAGCCGGATCTTGTCAATGACGTCCATGCCTTCCACTACACGTCCGAACACACAATATCCGGTCAACGCAGGCGTGCTGTCGTTGCGGAAGTCGAATTGGCGGTTGTCCACGGTGTTGATGAAGAACTGGGCGCGTGCCGAATCCTTGTCACCCGGGCGGCGCGCCGCGCT
>JAPLSI010000008.1 GCA_026398715.1 Gammaproteobacteria bacterium | reverse complement strand
TCGGCATCTTGTCGATGAAGAACGGCTTGCCCAGCTTGCGGTGGATGCGGGTCCGCTGCAGGTAGCGCTCGCCCAGGCCGCGCAATGCGTCGGCGTCCAGGGTCGCCAGCACCTCGGTGTAGGCAGTGGACTGCGGAGCGGCGGACATCTCGCGAAGGTCGCGCGTGATCGCCATGATTTCCTGCAGTTCCATCGTGCCTTCCACTTGCGAATGGCTCGACAGGATCTGTTCGACCAGCGTCGAGCCGGCGCGGGGCAGCCCGACGACGAAGATGGGATCGGCGTCGGCGACGCCTGAACCCGCGCGGCTCGCAAATACTTCCCGGGTGAAGAATTCACGCGCACGCCTCGCACGCACGCTGTTCTGGGCAGCGCTGTAGGCCACGCTGCCCGCGCGGACGGCGTTGCCCCTTGAATAGTGGGCGAAGGACTCCTCGAAGCTGGCCCGGTCCTCCAGCGCCTTGCCAAGCGCGAATTCGAAATGCAGGCGGTTGTCGTCGGCAAGGTCCGGGCGAGTGAGTTGCGCTCGCATGGCAGCGATGTCTTCGTCGGTGAACCGGAATGTCTTTAGATTGGCCAGGCTCCACCACGCCTCGCCGAAACCGGGCTCCAGTTCGATGCTGCGGCGATAGGCCTGGACTGCCTCGCTGCCGCGTCCCTCGGTCTTCAGCGCGTGGCCGCGGTTGAACCACAGGCTTGGTTGGTGCGGAAATTCGCGAAGCAGGCCATCGTAGGTGCCGATGCCCGCCGCGTAGTCGCCGAGTTTGCACTGGGTCTGGGCAAGTAGCGTGCGGTAAGCCGGATTATCGGGCTCGACCTCGAGCAATCGCTTGATGTGGACCAGCGCCAGGTCGGGCAACTCACGCCTGTTCAGCGCCATGGCCAGGTCGAGACGCGCCGCATGGAAGCCCGGTTCAATTTCCAGTGCCTGCTGGAACAATGACGAGGCTTCGTCGTCGTTGCCCGTGCGGGCAGCCACGTCGCCAAGCATTCGAATGGCGAGGATATCGGCCGGAGCAACTGCGACCCGCGTGCGCAGCAAGCGCTCGGCCTTCTGCAACTGGTTTTCCAAGATGGCTCTTTCCGCCATGGCCAGCGCCGGATCGCGGTTGGCATGGCGCGCGTGCCAGGCCTTGGCTTCGGCGGCGCCGTGCTGGTCCCCGAGCATGTCGAGTTGCTCACCCAGGGCCAGCCAGGCCCGCGCAAGGTCCGGCCTCAGGCCGACCGCGCGGCGGAGTGCGTGCGCCGCTTCTGCATGGCGCCGCAATTGCCCGAGGGCAATGCCCAATTCCATCTGCACCATCGCCACGCCCGGCTGCGAGACGCCGAGCGGTTCGAGTATTTCGAGCGCCTCGGCGTGCTTGCCGAGTGCATTGTGCGAGGCGCCGAGGATCAGCAGCGCCATCGGCTGTCCAGGCGCGTCGGACAATATCGCCAGTGCCTGCCGAGCCGCCCCGGCGGGATCGGAGGCCAGCAGGCGGGACGCGCCAGCCAGCCTGGACTCGATGCTTTCCACCGATTGCCCGTTCAGTGCGGTTCAGTCCTTGGCGGGGCGAACGGGCAACTGCACGTTGCACACTTCGATGGCGCCGGCCGGTGCGACCGTCCAGCCATCGCGGCGATTGCGACGTGCCTCGGTGACGGCGGCGAAGGTGGGCGAATCGGTGCGCAATACATCCAGGCGGGTTTGTTCCGCGGACGGGACATCGGCCGCGATCCGGATGGATTTGATCGGCGTGCGCTGCTCGGGCTTCTCGTAGAAACCCAGGGGGCCAGTGCCCCGCGGCATCGTCGACAACAACTCCATGCCCTGCACGACGCGGCCGACGATGGTCACGTTGCGATCGAGATGGCGTGGCGCATGGCCGATCACCACGTACAGGCCCGAGCCATTGCCGCCGGTAGGGTCGTTGCCCCGGGCAACGCCCAGCGCGCCGTAGCAGTGGGTTAGCCAGGTCTGCTTGCCGTCGGCATCGCGCGCGGCTGGAAAGCCGTTGCCGAAGCCCACCTGCGCGGCGTACACGTCGCTGTCGGGCAGGCGGTTGAAAGGCGTGTCCTTGCCGACGGCGACGCTGAATTCAGGATCGAAATTGGCCTTGGCCGTTCCGAGCGATTTCGACTTCTTCTCGTCTTCTTCCGGATCGCCCCACTGCACCACGTAGTTGTCCTGCGAACGCAGGATGGCCAGGCCGTCGAAGTATTTTTCCCGCACCAGCGTCTTGATGTTTTCGGCATGCAGGGGCACGTAGCCCGGCGCCAGTTCCATCACGACGCGGCCGGTCGGCAGTTCCATGTACAGGGTGTTGGCCGGATCCAGCGGGCGCCAGTCGGCGGCCGGGGACTCGGCCAGGATGTCCATCCACGACTTGTACGGCGCGGGTTTTTCCGCGGCCGGATCCGCCGCCACGGCGAACTGGGTTGCTGCGGCCAGTACGAGTGCGAGCAAGGCGGGCTTGAGTGGTTTCATCATGGGGTCTCCCTAAGGTCCGGATACGATTCTGGCACAAGCCGATGCTGGCCTGGCTTCAGTCAATCTTTTCGAGGGCCACTGCGTTGGCGTGGAGGTTTTCACTCAGATAAAGATGCGAGCCGCAGGCGATGAAGCCGGCCCGCTTGAACTGGCGGCGATAGAAGGCGGCGTTGCGCGGCAGGAAGCCTGCCTTGTCGCCGGCGATCGCATCTTCTTCGGTGTAGAGCTCGAGGAAAGCGACGCCAT
>JAPLSI010000213.1 GCA_026398715.1 Gammaproteobacteria bacterium | reverse complement strand
GCCGACGCGGTCGAGCGTGTAGTGTGCGCCGGTCTTCATCATCTGAACCTGCTGGCGCTTCTTCAGCGTGCCATCGACGATGCGCACGATGACGACGACGCCGAGATAGGTGTCATAGTAGGCGTCGACCAGCAGCGCCTTTAGCGGCGCATTCACGTCGCCGGTCTTCGGCGGCGGCAGGCGCGTGACGATGGCTTCGAGCACGGTATCCACGCCAAAACCGGTCTTGGCGGAGATTTCGAGCGCGTCCGAGGCGTCGATGCCGATGACGTCCTCGATCTGCTGCTTCACCCGGCCAACTTCGGCGGCGGGGAGATCGACCTTGTTGAGAACGGGCACAATCTCGTGGTTGGCGTCGATGGCCTTGTAGACGTTGGCGAGCGTCTGGGCTTCGACGCCCTGCGAGGCGTCCACGACCAGCAGCGAGCCTTCGCAGGCGGCGAGGCAGCGCGAGACTTCGTAGGCGAAGTCGACGTGGCCGGGCGTGTCCATCAGGTTGAGGATGTAGTCCTGGCCGTCCGCAGCCTTGTAGTCGAGGCGCACGGTCTGGGCTTTGATGGTGATGCCGCGCTCTTTTTCGATGTCCATCGTGTCGAGGACCTGTTCGGTCATCTCGCGCGCGGTGAGGCCGCCCGTCATCTGGATGATGCGGTCCGCCAGCGTCGACTTGCCGTGGTCGATGTGGGCGATGATGGAGAAGTTTCGGATCTTGTCGCGGGGGGTCATGCGCGGCGTCTAGCAGAACCGATCTGGAGGGCCAAGCTGGCAGGTCGTCCGGATCGCGGATCGTTGTTTTCCAGCCTGTTTTCAGGCTGTTCGCCCGGGTCTGGCGCAGGGGTTGCCCCCTCAACCCCATGACAGGCGAGACTAGCCCCAATCCGGACCAGCTTTCTCCCCCCAGGCGAGCCCCGGGGTGGCGCTTCGTCCTGTCGGCGTTCGCCGCCGGGATCGCGGTCGGGCTGTTGGGCTCGGCGGCGCTGTTCTGCGCCACGCACCACACGCCGATCGAGGCGCGAGCGATCCCCTCTGGCGAGCACGCTTCAGGGACAACGGTGTCGCCGCCCACTGCCCTTCCCGCACCCGAGAGGCTTCCGGAGGCCACACCTGCGCCGGCAGGGTCCGCAGCTCCCGCAATTCCCCCGACGCCGATGGGGGAACCGTTCGTCGAGCGTTTTGACCGGGAGAGCATCTCGGATCGCTGGTTCGTCTCGGATGGATGGTCGAACGGCAGGTGGATGTCCAATGACTGGCGCAAGGGCGCGGTCGAGGTCGGCAACGGCCAGATGGCGCTGAACCTGAAGCCGGGACCGAAGGGGTCGGACTACGAGCTGATGAGCGGCGAAGTGCGGACGCATGACTTCATGCGCTACGGCTATTTCGAAGTGCGGATGCGCGTGCCCAGAGACACGCGGGCTGTGGAACTGACCATCCACGAGAATGGGCGGTCGACGACGAAGACCGTCACGTTGCCGTTCGATGCCGCCGAGGGGTTTCATACCTACGGCTTCGACTGGCAGCCGGGTTATGTGCGCTGGTATGTCGATGGCGTGCTGGCGCATCAGGAGGCCGGGCCAGCCGCGCGCAATCTGGTGCGGCCACAACAGCTGATCCTGAACTTGTGGGGCAGCCGGGAACTGAAAGCCTGGGTTGGGCCGCTGGATACGAAACAGGGGCCGTGGCGGCTGGAGTTCAGCTGCGTGGCGTACGCGCCGACTTATGCCGGGTCTCTTTGCGACTGAGACGCGTCGAACCAGCGTAGCGACATGCATGACAGGCCGGCGTCGATCTTGCCGATCTCGGTTGTCTTCAGGGCCACGACGTTGAAGCCTTCCTTCTGAAGCGTCTCGATCGTGCGCGGATAGTCGGCGCCGACGAGCACAACGTCATTGATGCGCAGGGCGTTCGCCGCAGCTTCCTCGCCGTCCGGCACAGTGATGATCCTGAAATTCCTGAAGACGCCAGACGCGGCCAGGCGGCGGGTAGACAGGATGCGTTCCTCATCGAGAAGCGAGCAGTCGGTCTTGAAGTGAAGGACGCCCGGCGGCGTGGTGACGATTTCGGATTTGCGCCCGAGTTCCGCGAGGGCGGTTTGCAGGGCTTCCGCGCCAGCCCGGTCAGTTCGTGCGGAGAGACCGAGCATGACCCGGTCTTGTGTCGTCAGGATGTCCCCGCCGTCGTCGAAGCCGGATGCGAGAATTAACACCTTGCCGAAATGCCCGGCGAGGACCGGCGCCATG
>JAPLSI010000049.1 GCA_026398715.1 Gammaproteobacteria bacterium | reverse complement strand
ATTGATCGGTTACCGCAGCCAGGAGATCTCATGCGCAGGCACTTTCCGCAGCAGGCCGACGGCACGATCTACCTGACCGAAGGCGGGCAGGAGACCGAAATCCAATATCGGCACGGGCATCATTTGCCGGAGTTCGCCATGTTTCCCTTGCTCGACCAGCCGAAGGCGGTCGAGGACATGACGGCGATGTACCAGCGCTACCTGGACGTGGCAGTGGCGGCGGGCATGCCGGTGATGATGGGTGGTCTGGATTACCGGGCCAGTCCCGATTGGGGCGCGAAGCTCGGCTATTCCCCCGCAGCGCTCGCCAGCATGCAGGTGCGCTGCATCGATTTCCTGCGCGAGGTTGCCGAGCCTTATCGGTCGCGACTTCCCGCCATTTACATTTCCGGTGTCGCCGGGCCGCGCGGCGATGCGTATTCCCTTAATCAGTCGATTACGGCGGAGTCCGCCGAGGCCTATCACTTCGCGCAACTGAGCACGCTGGCGCAGGCGGGTGTCGATCTGGTCACGGCCATGACCTTCAACTCCGTGCCCGAAGCGGTGGGCGTTGCACGCGCTGCAGCACGTCTGGATCTTCCCCTGTGCGTGTCGTTCACGCTGGACAGCGGAACCGCGCGTCTCAAGTCGGGGCCCACCTTGCGTGAAGCGATTGAAGCCACCGATGCAGAAGCCGGCGATGCAAAGCCGGACTTCTTCGGCGTCAACTGCTCGCATCCTTATGAGTTCATTCCTGCACTGGAAGCGGGTGACTGGATCCGTCGGATTCGCATGCTGCGGCCCAATGCATCGGCGATGGACAAGATCGAGCTTTGCCAGATCGGACACCTGGAAGAAGGCGATCCCGGGGAATTGGGAAGGCTGATGGGCGATCTTGCGGCGCGCTACCCGCACATCGATATCTTTGGCGGATGTTGCGGCACGTGGGACAAGCACCTGGAACAAATCGCGCGCCAAGTGAAACATTCCAGAAAATAACCTGGCCGGTCCTGATCCGCCTGAACAAACTTCAGCCGCACAAACTGAACCGTTGGCATAGCGCACGCGTTCACGATTCGGCGCGTTCCCGCCTGATTCATATGAAATCGTTATCTTTGCGTTACGGGTAGGACCCGACGTAAGCGTTAACGCGCTGCCATCCCATCAACAACGGAGAAACACATGAAACGGAACTTCATCTACTGCGCGCTCGTCGCAGGCATGGCCATGGCGAACACTGCGGCGGCGCAGGATTATGACGACCGCTGGTACCTTACCGCGGGCGCCGGCATTGGCGTATTCGACGGCGATCGCAACGCTGACAACGAGATGTACGGCACCATCGGCATGGGCAAGTTCATCACCCCGAACCTGTCGCTCGACCTGGAGCTGTGGCACTCGAATCCGCAGCTCGACTACGGTTTTTCCGAAGAGCGCAATTGGGAACTGATGAGCCTCTCGCTCGTCGGCCGCTACCACTTCGGCGATGCTGACAGCTGGCATCCGTACCTGGCGCTCGGCCTCGGCGCGCAAGAGCACCACGACTACACCCAGACCCAGCCGCTGGCACTGGGCTACAACCCGGCGCGCACTGGCACCAACATGGTGGGTATCGCCGGCATCGGCATGCAGGGCGGTCTGTGGCGTGGCGCCCTCCGCGCCGAGCTTGGCGCCCGCTTTGACCAGGACGACGAAGGCCTGAGCGGCAACGACAACTACATGGACGCATATGCCGGCCTGAGCTTCGTGTTCCCGCTGGGCAGCCGCAACGAGCCTGAGCCGGTGGCAGTTGTAGTCGAGGCGCCGCAGAAGACCTGCGCGGACCTGGACGACGACAGCGACGGCGTCAACAACTGCAACGACAAGTGCCCGTCCAGCATGTCTGGTGAGGCCATCGGTGCGGATGGTTGCGCGGTGGTAGCACCGCAGCCGGAGCCGGAGCCGGTCGTGGAGCCGAAGCCCTTCCGCGGCTGATCAGGTTTTACATCGCGATACGAGAAGCCCGGCGCAAGCCGGGCTTCTTTTTTTGAACCGTCGAAACTGCGTGAGCCGTCGAAACTACTGGGCGGCTGCTTCGGAAGTTACTGCGCCGGCAGTTGCGGGCGTAGTCTGGGGCGCCTGAAGCGCATCGGCCGTGCCCGGCGCCTGCGCCGTTGCGACCGATGTAACCGGTGCGGTGGCCGACGCTGGCTTGAATCCGAACATCTGTCCCGGGGTGGTCTTTTCCGGAAGGACGTAGACGATGCCTTGCCTGGGCCTGAAGTCGGGATCGATGACCGTCGTGAAGAAGGCCGGCGGCACATTGATGCAGCCGTAGGAGACGCGGTTGTCGTTGGTGGCGGGGCTGAGGAGGCGCTCGGTGCGACGCTGTACGGGCGTGCCCTTGACGACGATGTGCATCGTGATCAGGTTGGGGCCGTCCACCAGCAGGACCACCTTGCCGTGGTTGTCTTTCACCAGCTTCGACGGGTAGCGGCCGGCGGGCGTGATGCGCTTGGCCGGCGGGATCGCGGACATCGGCGCGTCGGGCGACACCAGCACCTTGTCGCCGGCACCCATGCCGAGCAGGATCGGCGACGTCGCCTTCAACTGGGCGTGCGGCGTGAAGGCGTAGACCTGCGCATTGACCTTGTCCACCACCACGAACGGCAGGCCGGCGTTGTCCTTGCTTGCCGCGACCCACTGCACGGTGTCGCGCACGTCCGCGGACGCGGATTGCAGGCGGTCCATGGGGGCCGGTAGCGGTGCGGCTTTCTGGTTGCCCGAAAACTCGAGCGGAATCGGCGCCGGGGGCGGCGGCGGTTCGGCCGGTACAACCACGGCGACCGGCTCCGGCGGCGGAGGCGGCGCGGGCTTGGCCTTCTTGCTGAACAGGCCGGCATGCGATGCGCCGGTAGCGAGGACAAGGCTTAATGCCAACGTTTGGATGGTCGCGTGCTTGGTCATGCGATCTCGCCTAAAGTCCGCCAGAATCGGCGCGCTTACGATCATACGCATTACGCGTCCCAAATCAACGACCTACGCCGCACTTTTCACGTTCAGGGTCAGGCACTTGCTGGTGGACGCTGACCGGCCTGCAGCTGTTTGATCGTCGCCTCCAGCGCCGCGATGCGCTCGTCTTTATCGCGCAGGGCGTCAAGCACGTCGGCAGCCTCGAAACGCGGCGGAATGTGCTGCGGGCAATTGGCGTCACAGGCGCTAACGGTAAACAGCATCACCTGCTCGGGACGCGCCTTGTAGCCTTCGGGCATAAGCTGCGCGAGCAATTCATCGGTGGTGGCGACGACGCGTGCCTCGCCCCACACCTTGACGCGCTTGCGGTGGCGGTAGTCGATCAGGAAGAGGTGCGCCTTGGGATTCTCGGAAAGATTCCCCGTCGATATGTATTGCCGATTGCCGGTGAAATCGATGAAGCCAAGCGTGTGCGCATCCAACACGCGCAGGAACCCGGGCGGGCCGCCGCGATGCTGGATGTATGGCTGGCCCTGCGCATTCACGGTTGCCAGGAAGACGCTGCGCTGCTCGGCGATGAAGGCGGCAAGGTCAGGCGTGATGTCTGTCTGCCACGATCCGTTCGCTTCCATGTTCGCGTAGGCGCGGCGCGAGCCACGGCTCGCCTGCAGTGATTTCACTGCAGGCGTGAATGCGATGTCGCTGGCATAGCGCAAGGTTTCCATGTGGGTACTAGAAACCCAGTGCGCTAAGTGACGGTTCCGCGTCCGGGCGGCGCCCCAGCGGCCAGCGAAAGGCACGTGTCGCCTCGCTGATCTCGATGTCGTTGATGCTGGCCAGGCGCGTGTGCATCAAGCCGTGCGCGTCGAAGGCCCAGTTCTCGTTGCCGTGGCTGCGAAACCAGCGGTGATTGTCGTCATGCCATTCGTAGGCGAAGCGCACGGCGATGCGGTCGCCGTCGAACGCCCACAGTTCCTTGGTAAGACGGTAATCGTGTTCACGTTGCCATTTTTCGGTCAGGAAGGCTTCAACCTGCGCACGCCCTTGAAGGAAGGTCGAGCGATTGCGCCAGCGGCTTTCGAGTGAATAGGCCAGCGCCACCCGCGCTGGATCGCGTCCGTTCCAGGCGTCTTC
>JAPLSI010000274.1 GCA_026398715.1 Gammaproteobacteria bacterium | reverse complement strand
TGGAAGTCTGCCCGGTGGATTGCTTCCACGAAGGCCCGAACTTCCTGGTCATCGACCCGGATGAATGCATCGATTGCACGCTGTGCGAGCCGGAATGCCCGGCCAAGGCCATCTACCCCGAGGACGACGTCCCGGCGGGGCAGGAACAATTCATCGCCTTGAATGCCGAATTGTCGAAGGAATGGCCGGTGATCACCGTGCGCATCGACGCCCCTGCGGACGCCGCGGAATGGGACGGCAAGCCGGATAAGCTTGCCGAACTCAAGCGCTGACCGATTGGCGGTTTAGAGCTTTGCCTTGATCGCGGCCAACAGCGCCGCGGCCGGACCACGGGTAAGGATGCGGCCATCGGGGCTCAGCGCGATCAGTCGGCTGGCGCCTGCATTGTCCTGCACGCGGATCAGGAAGCTCTCGCCCTGGTAGGACACGTCGAAGCTGCCAAGCGCTTCGGCACGTCCGTTGATGACCACGCCCTCGATGCTCTCGAGCGCCGCGCCGATCCTTGGATAGTTGGTCGCTGCATTGCCCACCAGCGAGATGTCCGACGCCACGCCGGACCGCGAGACTGCGCCGCTGGCGCTGGCGCTGGAAACGGAGGGCAACGCGGTGGCGCCCGAGGTGTCGGGCAGGTTCAGGCCAGGCGGGACTTCCAGCGGCTGGCTTTCCTTGCTCGCGGTGTAGTTCGTCTTGCTCTTGCTCTTGAACCAGCTGCAGCCGGCGCCGGCACTGGCCAGGGTAAGGACCACGGCGCCAACCATCAGCGTGCGCATCAAACGAGGGGTGGAAGTCATCGGGTTCTCCTGGACAAGGTCGTCATTGTAGATGGGATTCGATGTCGCGACAGAGGCTGGCCGCCCGGTTGGCGAGTTCAGCATGTTCAGCGGACAGATCCAGCAAGGGCAGGCGCAGGCCGCGACCGATGCCCATCCGGTCCAGCAGCGCCTTGAGGGGGATCGGATTGGGCTCGACCCCAAGGAAGTCGTAAACCGCCTGGAGTTGGCCGTCGAGCGTGTCGGCGAGTTGGTCCTGGCCATTGGCGGCCCAGTGGCAGAGCCTTGCGAACGACCGGGGCACCACGTTGGACGCCACCGAGATGACGCCGCTGGCGCCGCCCCGCATGGCGCGCAGGAAGGTCGGGTCATCGCCGCTGAGAAGCGCAAAGCTGGAACTGGCGATCGGATAGAGCGCCTCCCAGCGCGGCTCGTCGCCGCGCGCTTCCTTCAGGCCGACGATGTTCGGGTGCGGCGCGAGTTTGGGCGACCGTGTCCGGAAGCAGGTCGCAGCCAGTCCGCCCGGGCACGTTGTACAGGACGACCGGCAGGCCGCCCTGCTCCGCCACGGCGCGGTAGTGCGCCAGCAGCCCGGCCTGGGTCGGCCGGACATAGGGAGGCGTGACCACGAGCGCCAGGTTGGCGCCGCTGTCGCGGGCAAGGCGGGTCTGGGCGATGGTCTTGGCCGTTCCCGACAGCCCGGTGCCCGCCAGGACAGGCACGCGGCCCGCCACCTGCTCGACGGCGGCGCGGATCAGGCTGGCATATTCGGGGTCGGAAAGGGTCGCCGCTTCCCCGGTGGAACCGGCGACGACCAGGGCCCGGGTGCCAGCGGCCAGTTGTGCCTCCAGGTGGCGCTTCCAGGACTCGAAGTCGATGTCGCCAGCGGCCGTAAAAGGCGTCGCCAGCGCGGTGATGCTGCCGGACAGGTACAAGGCGGTGGCCTGAGGGAAAACAGTCACGATGTTACTTGCGGGTGTAAACCGGCGGCAAGTATGCTGGACGCATCTGGCACATCGGATGTGCCATCCAGGGAAGACTGCATTGACTGACGCACCTGCTCGACCCGCCACCAACGAAAACCATCTCCTGATCAGCGCGTACACCACGCATCCTCAGTCGCCTCTCCTGGCGGTTACCCGTCGCATCTCGGAATCGGGCTGCAACATGGTGGACGCGCGCCTGTCCACGGTCGGCCGCGACGTGTCGGTGACGGCGCTGGCGATCGGCTCGTGGGACGCGGTGGCGAAGCTCGAGGCGATGCTTACCCGGCTCGAGCGCGAAGAAGGATTCAAGCTGGTCTGGTATCGCACCGGTCCCAAGCCCATGCAATCCAACCTGCTGCCCTACATCGTGGAAGTGGTGGCGGCCGACAAGCCCGGCATCCTGTTCCAACTGGCTGATTTCTTCGACAAGCAGGGCATCACCATCGAAAGCCTGCACAGTTCGCGTTACCGGGCGATGCAGACCGGGGCGGAAATGTTTACCGCGCAGGTAACCATCGGCATCCCGGCCAACATGCACATCGCCGCATTGCGCGACGACTTCATGGAATTCTGTGACCACCTGAACCTCGATGCCATCATGGATCCAATGAAGTTCTGACGCCGCCTGCAGTGACCAATCCTTCCCGTTTATCACCCCCGCCGACTCGCCCCGCGAGCATCGGCGGTTTATCGCTGTGTGTTCTCCTGTTCCCTCCCTCATAGGATCGATCAATGACGCGAAGCAAGCGCATCTACGTGCTGGATACCAACGTGCTGATGCACGACCCGACCGCGCTTTTCAAGTTCGAGGAGCACGATGTATTCATCCCGATGATGGTTCTGGAAGAACTCGACAACGGCAAGAAAGGCCATTCCGAAGCCAGCCGCAATGCGCGCCAGGTGAGCCGCTTCCTCAATGAAATCGTGGAAGCCAATGGCAAGAATTCCATTGAAGGCGGCATCCCGCTGGTGCAGCCCAAGGGCCTGCAATTGCGCAACGAGCAAAGCGTCGGCCGGCTGCATTTCCAGCTGAAGCCGGTCGAGACCGGCCGCCGCTTCGGCAACGTGATGCCGGACAACCTGATCCTCGGTTCCATCCTGCAACTACGCGACGACAATCCGGGTATTCCGGTCGTGCTGGTGTCCAAGGACATCAACCTGCGCATCAAGGCCTCGATCTGCGATATCACCGCGGAAGACTACGAGAACGACCGCGCGATCGACGATTTCAACCTGCTGTTCACCGGCGCCACCGAATTGCCGGGCGATTTCTGGGAAAGGCACGAAGGCAACCTGCGCTCGTGGACGGAAAAGGGCCGCACCTTCTATGAGGTGCGCCGCACCGCCGACGACGGCTGGTATCCGAACCAGTTCCTGTACCTGCCCGGCGATGACGAAGTCGAGCTGAAGGTATCCAAGCTCGATGGCGAACGCGTGGTGCTGCAGATCGTCGACGACTATCGTTCGTCGCAGCACCAGGTGTGGGGCATCAATGCGCGCAACCGCGAACAGAACTTCGCCTTCAATGCATTGATGGATCCGGAGATCGACCTGGTTACCCTGCTCGGCACGGCCGGCACCGGCAAGACCTTGCTGGCGCTGGCGGCCGGCCTGGCGCAAACCATGGACGTGCAGCGCTATCGCGAAATCATCATGACCCGCGCCACGGTCAGCGTGGGCGAGGATATCGGCTTCCTGCCAGGCACCGAGGAGGAAAAGATGACGCCGTGGATGGGCGCACTCACCGACAACCTGGAAGTGCTGACCCACACCGACGACCACGGTGCCTGGGGCCGCGGCGCGACCAACGACCTGCTGGCATCGCGCATCAAGATCCGCTCGATGAACTTCATGCGTGGCCGCACCTTCCTGAACCGCTGGGTGATCGTGGACGAAGCGCAGAACCTGACGCCGAAACAGATGAAGACCTTGATCACGCGCGCCGGCCCGGGCACCAAGATCATCTGCATGGGCAATGTCGAACAGATCGATACTCCGTACCTCACCGAAACGACCTCGGGCCTGACCTACGCCGTGGACCGCTTCAAGAACTGGGCGCACAGCGCGCACATCACCCTGCGTCGCGGCGAGCGTTCGCGACTGGCCGATTACGCCTCCGAAGTCCTTTGATGAAACGTCCTGTTTGCGCCCTGACCATCGCCGGATCCGATTCCGGCGGTGGTGCAGGCATCCAGGCCGACCTGAAGACCTTCGCCGCGCATGGCGTGCACGGCCTGAGCGCCATCGCCGCGTTGACGGCGCAGAACACCCGCGCCGTCACCGCCGTGCAGGTCCCGCCCATCGCTTTCCTGCGGTCGCAGATCGACGCCTGCTTCGATGACTTCAAGATTGGCGCGGTGAAGATCGGCATGCTGGCCAACGCGCGCGTCATCCATGCGGTGGCCGATGCGCTGGAGGAATGGAAGCCGAAGGTAATCGTGCTCGATCCGGTGATGGTGGCAAGTTCCGGCGCGCGGCTGTTGCAGCCTGCCGCCCTGCAGGCCCTGCGGACGCGACTGCTGCCGATGGCCAGCGTGATCACGCCAAACATTCCGGAAGCGGAACTGTTGCTCGGCCATGCCATCGGCGACGGCGCGGATGCCGAAGCTGCATTGGTTGAATTGCTCGCAATGGGCGCCCGCGCTGTATTGCTCAAGGGCGGCCACCTGCCTGGCAAGGAAATGACCGACCGGCTTGATGACGGCCGGCAACTGCATGAATTCGTGCACTCGCGATTGAAGGTCTCCGGCCATGGCACGGGATGTACGCTGGCTTCCGCGATTGCTGCCAACGCCTGCCTGGGAATGCGACTGGCCGAGGCCTGCGCCGCCGCCAGCGATTACGTGCACGGCGCCCTGCGCCACGGCTATCGGGCCGGTCGCGGCGAGGTGACGGTGCTCGATCATTTCTGGCAGCGCCCCCTGCCCTAGCCTGCCAATGCCGAACGGCCACGAAAAAAGCATTAGACTCGGCGCAATCCACAGGAGTCCCAAGCCATGCGCAGCGGCAATCCGGCCCTAGGCCAGAACACCTTCCTCGATATCGGCAGCGGCCGCGTCGTCAGCGGCGGCAGCGACCAGACCATGTCGCTCAACGGCACGGTCAACAAGACCGGCATCCTGTTGCTGATCATCATGGCCAGCGCGGCCTACACCTGGAATCGCTACACCGGTCCGGAAAGCATGGGCGCCATCATGCCGATGGTGCTGGTCGGCGCGATCGGCGGGTTCATCATGGCGATGGTCACCATTTTCAAGAAGACCTGGTCGCCTTACACCGCGCCGGTGTATGCCCTGCTGGAAGGATTCTTCCTCGGCGGCATCTCGGCCGTGCTCGAGCTGAAGTATCCCGGCATCGTCGTGCAGGCGGTGGGCCTGACCTTCGGTACGCTCGGCGCGCTGTTGCTTGCCTACCGTAGCGGCCTGATCAGGGCGACGGAAAACTTCAAGCTCGGCGTCGTCGCCGCGACCGGCGGCATCTTCCTGCTGTACATGGCCAACATCGTGATGGGCTTCTTCGGCCATTCGATCGGCTTCATCCATGAAAGCGGCTGGATGGGCATCGCCTTCAGCGGCTTCGTGGTGGTGATCGCCGCACTGAACCTGGTGCTGGACTTCGACTTCATCGAACAGGGCGTGGAAGCCGGCGCGCCGAAATACATGGAATGGTACGGCGCGTTCGGCTTGATCGTGACGCTGGTCTGGCTGTACCTGGAAATCCTGCGACTGCTGTCGAAACTGCAGTCGCGCAACTGATTCCGTTACGCCGCGATGTGCGCGGCGATGGCGTTGGCAAACGTCATCGTCGTGCCGCTGCCGCCGAGGTCCGGCGTCAGGTGGTCGCGGTCGCGCATGGTGGCGACGATGGCGGCGCGCAGGCGGCGTGATTCATCGAGCTTGCCCAAATGGTCGAGCATCTGCGCGGCGCCCAGCAACAGCGCGACCGGATTGGCGATGCCCTTGCCCGCGATGTCCGGCGCCGAGCCGTGCACGGCTTCGAAGATGGCTGCGGTGGTGCCGATGTTCGCACCCGGCGCCAGGCCCAGGCCGCCAACGAGGCCGGCGCACAAGTCGGAGATGATGTCGCCGAAAAGATTGGTGGTGACGATCACGTCGAACTGTTCCGGGCGCATCACCAGCTGCATGCAGGTGTTGTCCACGATCATCTCGTTGCACTGGATGTCGGGATACTGCGCAGCGACTTCGCGCGCCACTTTCAGGAACAGGCCCGAGGTGGACTTCAGGATGTTGGCCTTGTGCACGACCGTCACCTTCTTGCGACCGACGCGGCGCGCCAGGTCGAAGGCGTAGCGCACGATGCGCTCGGAGCCGGTGCGGGTCACTCGCTGGGTCAGGGTCGCGGTCTCGCCGTCGGCGGTCACGTTCTGGCCTTCGCCGATGTAGGCGCCTTCGGTGTTCTCGCGCACCGTGATCAGGTCGATATTCTCGTAGCGCGACTTGGTGTTCGGGAACGAGATCGCCGGGCGCACGTTGGCGTACAGGTCGAAACGCTTGCGCAGTTCCACGTTGATGGACGAGAAGCCCTCGCCCACCGGCGTGGTCAGCGGGCTCTTCAGCGCGATGCGGTGCTGCGTGATCGCCTCCATGGTCGCTGCGGGAAGCAGCTCGCCGCATTTTTCATAGGCCGACAGGCCGGCATCGACGAAGTCGTATTCCAGGCCGAGGTCCAGGCCATCGAGCACGTGCAGCGTCGCGTCCATGATCTCGGGGCCAATGCCGTCGCCGCGGATCACCGCAATTTTCTGGGTCATGTGGGGTTTTCTTGAGTTGCCGGCGCGCAGGAAGGCCGCCTTTGGGGGCCGTATTATGCCCTATCGGGCTTCGGCAGGCGTCCGGGCCCGGATGGACAGGGCGTGGATATCGGTCTGCATCATCTCGCCCATGGCCTGGTAAACCCGGCGATGGCGGGCCAGCGGGGCCAGCCCGGCGAAGGCCTCGCTGACGATGTCCAGCGCGAAATGGCCGCGCCCGTCACGCGCGCCTTCATGGCCGGCATGCTTGTGGCTTTCGTCCATTATTTCGAGGTGGGACGGCTGCAGCGCCTGCAATGCCGCGCGCATCCGCTCGATCCGCACCGCGTTGCTCACGGCAGGACCAATTTGAAGGGACGGACATCGACGCTGGCGTAGACCCCGGTCGCCAGATACGGATCGGCGTCCGCCCAGGCGCGCGCATCGGCCAGCGAGTCGAATTCAGCGACGATCAGGCTGCCGGTGAACCCGGCAGGACCCGGGTCGGGCGAGTCGATCGCGGGAAACGGGCCGGCGATCTTCAGGCGGCCGGCATCGCGCAAAGCCTCGAGCCGTGCCAGGTGTTGCGGCCTGGCCGCGAGTCGCGCCGGCAGGGATCCCTTAACGTCGGTTCCGATGATCGAATACCACATGGCTATGCCTTTGCACCGTCAGCTTGCATGATAGCCGCATGACCGTTCGCCATCACGTCCACCCAGTGACGCCGCAGGAGCGCCTGATCCTGAAGACTGCCGAAGTCCTGAAGGACGGCGGACTGGGCCTGTGCCCCACCGACGCCGGTTACGCGCTGGTCTGGGCGCTGAACGGAAAGGAAGCCGAAGAGCGCGTGCAGCGGCTCCGGCAACTGGACACGAAGCACCCTTTCACCTTACTCTGTCGGCAATTGAGTGAGGCCGGCCGCCTGTCCCGGCTCGACGATCCAGCCTTCCGGCTAATGCGATCGCTGACCCCGGGTCCATGCACGTTCATCCTTCCGGCCTCCGCGGAATTGCCCAAGCGCATTAAAAACAGCGGCCGCAGCAAGCGCCGCGACATCGGCATTCGCCTGCCAGACCACGTGGTCACGAAGGCGTTGCTGGAGGCGATGGGCGAGCCGCTGCTGTCCACCAGCCTGGTGTTTCCTGACGAAGATGACCTCGTCAGCCACGAGGCCGAATCGGTAGCAGAGCGGTGTTTGCGCTGGGTCGATGTCATGTTGGACGCAGAGGATTGCGAACCGGGGCCGACCAGCGTTGTGGATTGCACGGGTGACCAGCCCGTCGTCCTGCGTCAGGGCTTTCATCCCGTCACGGTGTAAGCGCCAGTTTCCAACTCTCACTCGAGAGCCCTTCATCAAGAAACACCGTTTCCACGATACCGCTCACTGAATCTTTCTGATGACCGAACCGCTCGCGCAAGACGCGCCCGAATCCGCTTTTCCGGAACTGCCCCGCAAGGAAGGCAACGCCGTGCGCGCGCCGGAACGGCCGCAGCAGCAGGAAATGCCCCTGGCGGTGTTCAAGGGCCAACCGGTGCTGCAGATGCCGCAGGACCTGTACATCCCGCCGGATGCGCTGGAAGTCATCCTGGAGGCCTTCGAAGGCCCGCTGGACCTGCTGCTGTACCTCATCCGCCGCCAGAACCTCGACATCCTCGACATCCCGGTGGCCGAGATAACCCGGCAGTACGTGGACTACATCGACGTGCTGCAGGACCTTCGCTTCGAACTGGCCGCCGAATACCTGGTGATGGCCGCCATCCTGGCCGAGATCAAGTCGCGCATGCTGCTGCCGCGCGCCGAACTCGAGGAAGGCATCGAGGGCGACCCACGCGCCGAACTGGTGCGCCGCCTGCAGGAATACGAACGCTTCAAGAAGGCCGCCGAAGACATCGACGACCTCGACCGCCTCGACCGCGACACCACGGTTGCCAGCGCCTTCGTGCCCGAGCGCGCGACCGTGCGCGTACCGCCGCCGGTGGACCTGCGCGAAATGCTGCTGGCGCTGCGCGACGTGCTCAAGCGCGCCGACATGTTCACCCACCACGCCATCACCCGCGAAGCCCTGTCGGTTCGCCAGCGCATGGGCGAAGTACTGGGCAAGCTGGCCGACGGCAGCTTCCACCTGTTCGAAAACCTGTTCAACGTCGAGGAAGGCCGCATCGGCGTCGTGGTCACTTTCCTGTCGGTGCTGGAACTGGCCAAGGAACAACTGCTCGAGATCGTGCAGGACGAAGCGGCCCCGCGCGATCCGCACCTGCCGAAACTGGCCGATGCGCCCGCCTGGCCGGCGCCGATCTACGTGAAATCACTGGCTGCCTCCGACGGCGGCGCGGCCAACGATCCGGACGCGCTTGCGCGCGACCTCCCCGAACCCACGTCCGATGAACACGGACTCGATGATGTGACCGGCGCCGACGGCACGGACGCATGACCGACCAACCCAACGACGAACCCATGGACCAAGACCTGATCCGACGCATCGTGGAGGCAGCGCTGCTGGCCTCGCCCCAGCCGCTGACGCTGGCGCAAATCACCGCCCTGTTCCCGGAAGAATCCCTGCCGCCCCCGGGCAGCCTTGAACAAGCCATCGCCGACCTGCGCAGCGATGCCGAGAATCGCGGCGTCGAACTGGTCGAAGTCGCTTCCGGCTTCCGCTTCCAGGTAAAGGCCGACGTACATTCTTTCGTCGCCCGCCTGTGGACCGAGCGCCAGACCAAGTACACGCGCGCCACGCTCGAGACCCTCGCGCTGATCGCCTACCGCCAGCCGATAACCCGCGGCGAAATCGAATCCATCCGCGGCGTGGCGGTGAATTCGAACACCATCAAGATGCTGGAAGAGCGCGAGTGGATCCGCGTGATCGGCCATCGCGACGTGCCGGGCCGCCCCGAATTGTTCGGCACCACGCGCACCTTCCTGGATTATTTCGGGCTCAAGAGCCTCGATGCACTGCCGCCGCTTTCCGAGCTGAAGGACATTCCCGAGCTCGATCCGCAGCTTCCCTTCGACATGACGCCGCCAGGCGTGGCCAACGCCGCCCTGCTTGCCGAGCTGACGTCCGATTCCACACCCGAGGCCGGTTCCGGCCCCGACAACGAAGAGGCCGGCGACATCGCCGAGCCGGAGTTCAGAAATGAGTAAGACCCCCACCAAGAAAGTCCTGTCGCTGAAGGACAAGACCGCTGAAGACAACACGCCGCGCATCGAGGAACGCCTGCACAAGGTGCTCGCGCAAGCCGGCCTGGGTTCGCGCCGCGCGCTGGAAGAGCGCATCGGCCAGGGCCTGGTGAAGGTCAACGGCGAAGTCGCCAAGGTCGGCCAGTCCGTTTCCAGCGGCGACCGCATCGAGCTCGACGGAAAAACCTTCGTCGCCACCGCGCTGACCGAACCGACCAGCGTGCTGATCTACAACAAGCCCGAAGGCCAGGTCACCACCCGCGAAGATCCCGAAGGCCGCCCGACCATTTTCGAAGCGCTGCCGCGATTGAAGGGCGCGCGCTGGATCGCCGTCGGCCGGCTCGACATGAACACCACCGGATTGCTGCTGCTGACCACCGACGGTGAGCTCGCCAATGCGCTGATGCATCCGTCGAACGCGATCGAACGCGAATATGTCTGCCGCATCCCCGGCGAAGTGCCGGACAACGTGGTCGATCGCCTGGCGCGCGGCGTGGCGCTGGAAGACGGCCCGGCCAAGTTCGAAAAGATCGAGCGCATCAACGCCAGCGGCTCGCACTCCTGGTTCCAGGTGGTGGTGACCGAAGGCCGCAATCGCGAAGTTCGTCGCCTTTGGGAATCGCAGGGCCACCAGGTCAGCCGCCTGAAGCGCGTGCGCTACGGCGACGTCACCCTGCCCCGTTTGCTCAAGCGCGGCCATTGCGTCGAGATGGAAGCCGAGCAGGTGGAAAAGATCCGCAAGCATTTCGGCCTGGAACAAAACGCGCCGGTGCTCACCCTGCAGCCGGTGATCGGACAGCGCAAGTCGCGGCCGATGGAAATCCGCGTCGGCAAGGATCGCGTGCAGAACTCCTTCGTCAACGGGCACGTCAACGAGGAAGCGCGCGAACTGCGTCGCTTCGACCATGTGCGCGAAGACAAGCCGCGCGGTCGCGGCCGTCCTGGCGCGGGCCCGCGTGGCAAGCCGGCCTTCAAGGGCGCAGGCAAGGCCTTCAGCGGCCCGATGGGCGCCGACCGTCCGGTCGGCAATCGCCCGCCGCGTGGCGGCAAGCCGTTCGGCGCGAAAAGCGCCGGCCCGCGTGACGACAACTTCGGCAACCGGATCGAACCAGGTGCCGGCCGGCCGGCCGCCGACCGCCCGTATGCGCCGCGCGGACCGAAGCCGCAGGGCGACCGTCCGTTCAACGACCGGGGTCCGCGCCCGCAGGGTGATCGTGGCCCGCGTCCGGGCGGCCCGGCAGGATTCAAGGGCAAGCCCCACAGCGCCAGCCGCCAGCCCGGCAATGATGCGCATGCGCCGCACGGCGGCGAGTTCCGCAGCTGGTACGTGCCCGAGGGCGTGGAGACCGGCTCCAAGGTCGCGCCGCCGCGCAACGCGCGTCCGGGCGCACCGCGCCCCTACGGCGACCGGGGACCGCGTCCAGGCGCGCCGCAGGGCCCGCGTGGCCCGCGTCCGCAGGGCGACAGCCCGTATGCGCCGCGTGGACCGAAGCCGCAAGGCGACCGTGGCCCGCGACCGCAGGGCGACAGCCCCTATGCTCCGCGCGGCCCGAAGCCGCCGCGTCCGCAGGGTGATCGCCCCCAGGGCGCACGTCCGCCGGGCGACCGGCCGTTCAACGATCGCGGTCCCCGTCCCGACGGCAATCGCGGTCCGCGCCACAACGGACCGAAGCCGCCATTCCGGAAACGTCCCGAAGGCCTTCCGTCCGACGATTGATGGACGGGCAGCAAAAAACAAACCCGCCGAAAGGCGGGTTTGTTCATTGCGGCGTGGTTGCAGGCCCGGTTTTTCAGAATCGGCCGGACTGATAGTCCTGCACGGCCTGCATGATCTCGGCCTGGGTATTCATCACGAACGGACCGTAGCGCGCCACCGGTTCACCGATGGGCTTGCCCGCGACCAGGATAAGGCGGCTCTTGCCCGCCCTGCCGGTGACGGCGACGGCGTCGCCGTCGCCCAGCACGATCAGCTCGCCCTTGCCGACGGAATCGGCGCCCACGGATACCTCGCCTTCGTAAACGTAGGCGAACGAGTTGTGCCCCGAGGCAACGGCTTGTTCGAAACTCGCGCCCGCTTCGATCGCGATATCCAGATAAAGCGGATCGGTAGCGGGTTGTTGCACCGGGCCGGCCACATCGCCGACATGGCCCGCGATCACCTTCACTGCCACGCCCGCGGAAGGCGACACCTCCGGTATGCGATCGGCGGCAAATTCCTGGTAGCGCGGCTGTCCCATCTTGTCCCTCGCCGGCAGGTTGACCCACAGCTGGAAACCGCGCATCAAACCCTCTTCCTGCTCCGGCATTTCGGAATGCACGATGCCGCGGCCGGCGGTCATCCACTGCACCGATCCCGCGGTCATCAGGCCTTCGTTACCGTGGTTGTCCTTGTGCCGCATGCGACCATCGAGCATGTAGGTCACCGTCTCGAAGCCGCGATGGGGATGGGACGGAAAACCGGCGATGTAGTCGCCCGGTTTGTCCGAGCCGAATTCATCGAGCATCAGGAACGGGTCGAGGTAGGACAACTGCTGGGTGCCGATAACCCGGGTCAGGCTGACGCCGGCGCCGTCGGACGTGGCCATGCCGCGCAGGCGGCGGGCGACCGGTCGGTGTCGAGTGGCTGTGCTGGTCATGGAGGTCTCCTGGGGATCGTGCCGTCAAGATAAGTTCTGACGGCGCGCGTCAAAAGGGGCCTGGGCGCAACCCAGTGTTGCCCAGCCGCAACTCAGCGCATCGAGCGCGGCGCCATCGAACGGGAAATTCGCCGCTGGTAAACATAGACGGTCGCCGGCGGCACGTTCCACCAGGTGAAACTGGCGCGGCGGGCAGTCAATTCGAGCGCATCCACGACTTCGCGGGTGACGGGGTTCGCCGGGCCGTAGGTGAACTGGATGAATCGACCGTCGGGCTTGAGGCTGTCGAAAGCAGCCTGGAGGATGGACTGCTGGGTCTGCCGGGGCATGGACAACAGGCCCAGGCCGGAGATGACGGCGTCGGCGCTTTCCGGGCCGATGAAGCCCTGGGCCTTTGCGATCTCCGAAAGGTTGCCGGCATCAGCGCAGACCACGCGCGCACCGGGAAACTGGCGGACCAGGTGCTGGTGAAGTTCTTCATTCAACTCCAGCACAAGCAGGTCGGCCGGGGCGATGCCGTGGTCCAGCAGCGCCTGGGTGAATACGCCGGTGCCGCCGCCAAGTTCGATCACGCGTCGGGAGGCACGCGGCAACTGCGACATCATCTGGCGCGCCAGCTGCTTGCTGGAGGGCGAGATCGCAGCCACCCGAAGCGGGTTCTTCAGCCACTGGCGAAAGAACGTCCAGCCAGCGGGCTGGGGTTTGTTGATATCGCTCTTGGCTACCATGACCCGAGCATAATGCCTGCGCGAACATTTCGCCCGGGTTAATCGGGCCAGTGCACAATGGTGCCTGGCGACCATGGAGGCAGCATGAAAATCCCGGCGTTCGCATCGCTTTTGGCTCTGGGGCTGGCAACGTCGGCCAGCGCAGGCTCCGCTGACACCCCCATCCTTCGTGGCTCCCAATGCCTGGACCCGAACTTCGCCCGCGGCTGGGTCGAACTCGACGACCGGACGATCCTGGTGGACGCAGGCCGCAACAAATACCGGATCGAAGTCGCCAGCGCCTGCACCTCGCTGAGCTTCTCGTCCTTGCTGGTGTTCCGCGGCGACCCGGTCAGCGGCCGGGTCTGCGGCAGCCTCGGCGACGCCATCATGACCCGCGACTATCCGTGCAAGATCGAGCGCATGCAGCTGATCAGCAAGGCCGAGTACAAGCAGGCCATGGATGACCGCGCGGCCGAGCGCAAGCGGCGCAAGGCCGAGCGCAAGTCAAAGGGGTCGTAATTCCCAGGCGCGATGGATTCGCGGATTTCTTTCGAAATCCTCGTCGATGGTCTGCTTGCTGATTTCGCGAACAGTGGCGAACTCCGCAATCGCGGCTTCGTCCAACTTGAAGCGCCTGAAATTGTTCGAGAACAACAACAGCCCGCCCGGCGCCAGCCGCGCCATCGCCGCGCGCAGCAAGCGTGGATGGTCGCGTTGCGTATCGAAATCCTCGGCGCGTGCTGAATTCGAAAACGTCGGCGGATCGCAAAAGATCAGGTTGTACTGGTTACGGTCATTTTCCAGCCATTGCGGCACGTCTGCCTGCACCAGGCGATGCTCGGGGCCGTCCACGCCGTTCAATGCGAGGTTCTTGGCGGCCCAGTCCAGATAGGTCGCCGACAGGTCCACACTGGTCGTCTGCACCGCGCCACCAACGGCGGCATGCACCGTCGCCGCGCCCGTGTAACTGAAGAGGTTGAGGAAGCGCTTTCCGCGCGCCTCGGCCCCGATGCGCAAGCGCAGCGGCCGGTGGTCGAGGAACACGCCGGTATCAAGGTAGTCCTGCAGGTTGACCCGAAGCTTCACCGGGCCTTCGGCGACGATGAAGAAATCGCCGGTCTTGTCCAGGCGACCATACTTGCTGCCGCCCTTGCCACGCAGTCGCGTCTTCACCACCACCTGCTCGCGCGGCACCGGGAACACCTCGTGCAGGGCGGCCAGTAATTCCCCGAAACGACGTCGCGTATCGGCTTCGGGAATAGTGTCGGGCGCGGCATATTCCTGTACGTGCAGGAACAGCCTGCGCGCGCCATCGAACTCCTGGTAGAGGTCGACGGCCGCTGAATATTCGGGAAGATCCGCGTCGTAGACGCGATAGCAGTCGATGCCGTTGCGGGTGCGCCAGTTCTTGAAGCGCTTCAGGTTCTTGCGCAGGCGGTTGGCGACCATGGCGGCACCGTCCGAAAGCGCCGCGACCGGCTTGGGTTCGCGCATCGGCGGCTGGATGGGATCACAGAGCACCAGCGTGCATTCGATCGTACCGTTGTGCATCGCGTACTTCTTCGATGCGCGCAATCCGGTGGCATGGGCAAGCTCGTCGTTGCCGCACAACAGAGCGGCCCGCCATTCGGGAACGGCCTTGCGCAGTGCATCGCCGATTTCGCGGTACAGGTCGGTGTCTGCGGCAAGGCGTTGGTTGTAGGGCGGATTGCAGACGACCAGCCCGCGCTCGAACGCGGGCCCGGTGAGGATGGCAATCGGCTTGCGGTCGAAGCGGATCAGTTCGCCCACGCCAGCGCGATCGGCGTTGCCCATGGCGGCATGCAAGGCCTTGGGATCGCTGTCGGCGCCGAAGAAGACCGGCTTCAGCGCGGCACGCCCGGCAGCTGCGCGAGCCTTCGCCTCGGCTTCAAGCGCGGTCCATGCACGCGTATCGAATCGAAGCCAGCGACTCGGTTGCTGGCCACGCCAGCGCAACAGCCCGGGCGCTTCGTCGGCGGCCATCAGCGCGCCTTCGATCAACAGCGTACCGCTGCCGCACATCGGGTCGAGCAAGGCGCCGCCTTCGGAATAAATGCGCGGCCACTGCCCTCGCACCAGCATCGCGGCGGCCAGATTTTCCTTCAGCGGGGCGTCGCCCTGCGACTGGCGCCAGCCCCGGCGGTGCAGCGCGCCGCCACCGAGGTCCACCGACAGGAATCCACGACCCTTGCGCAGCGCAAAATTCAGCCGCAGGTCCGGTGCATCCACGTCCACCGAAGGCCGCACGCCATGGCTGGCGCGAATCCGGTCGACCACGGCATCCTTGATGCGCTGCGCGGCGAAACGTTCGTGGGTGAGCGTGGGTCCGGACACGTGCGCATCGACGGCGAGCGTGCCTTCCGGCGCGACATGCGCGGACCAGTCGATCTCGTGCACGCCCTGGTAGAGATCGGCCTCGTTCTCGCAATCGAACTCGGCCAGGGGCCACAACACGCGACTGGCCAGGCGCGAGAACATCGCGGCGCGATAGGCCAACGCATCCACGCCTTCGACATTGGCGCCCGCGGTTGCGGCCGTGGCGCGCGTGGCGCCCATGGCAAGCAACTCGTCCACCAGCAGGTATTCAAGGCCCTTGGCGCAGGCGACGAAGAATTTCACGCAAGTCCCTGCACGAAGCGGCCGAATTCCTGGGCGCAGAATTCGACATGGTCGGCCAGGCGATGGCTGTCGTTCACCAGCACCAGATGGTCGCTGCGCGCCTGCGCCCAACGCACGACTTCGCCGGCGGGAATGAGTTCGTCGTGCCAGCCGTGGACGATGCGGGTGGGAACCGGAGCGGCTTCGAGCACGATGTCGTAGCCTTTCAATTGGGTTGGCGGGGCCATCAGGAACAGTCCCTGCACGGCCACGGACAGCGAAACGCGCGCGGATATGAAGGCGCCCATGCTGGAGCCTGCCAGCACCAGCGGGGCATGAGTGCCGGCAATACGGCGCAGCCGTTCGATTCGCGAAACGACATCGCCCAGCTCACTGGCGGCGTCGAGGTCGCGGTAATCGGGAATCTCAGTTGTCCAGCCCAGCGACTGTGCAACTTTCGCTATGGCGGTGGCCTTGGTCGCATCGGGACTGCTCTGCAACCCGTGCGAAATGATGACGTGGCCTCTCACGCGACTTCGACCGGCATCGCCACCACGGCGTCGCCCATTCGAAGCTGGCCGCCTTCGAGGATGCGCGCGCACAGTCCACCATGCCCACGCATGGCGTTGTAGCCACCGGGGCCCAGCGCCGCTTCCATCCGCGAGCAGGGATCGCAATCGTCCGTGCCTTCGAGCAATACCTCGCCGATGCGAAAGCGCCGACCCTTCAGTGCGACCAGCGGTATGCCCGACACCACCAAGTTACGCCGCAGCACGGATGCCGCCACGCTCGAATGGCCTGCCAGTGCGGCGATGACGGGAATATGTTCGGCCTGGACCAGGGTGATGCCGCGCTTGCCGCTGCCGCTGGCGTAGCGATCGCCCTGCAGTCCGCGTCCGGCGACAGCCAACGCTTCCGGAACGGCCACCATCTCGACGTCGCGCTGCGGACGCAAGCCAATCCATTCCACGCGGCCGGCGCGAGGCAGGCTGGACATCAGGATGCCTAGCGGCGAATCGGATGGGGGCAGCGACATGGAAGGCTCCGCGGTGGTCGCAATGTTAACATGCGGCCATGAGCGTCGACCTGCCGCCGCCCGCCGTCCACGTCTGGCCCCTTCCCTACGAAGAACGGCTCGACCAGCGCCCTGCCGGGCAGATAGACCTGGTGGTCGTGCATTGCACCGAATTGCCGGACATGACGATCGCGCGCGAGTACGGCGAACGGCAACTGCACGACTCGGGCACCGGCAACAGCGGCCACTACTACATCGATCGCGACGGCACGGTGCACCTGTTCGTCCGCCCTACCCGCATCGCCCACCACACGCGTGGTTACAACCCGCGATCGATCGGCATCGAGCTGGTGAACATCGGCCGCTTTCCGGACTGGCTCGATTCCCGCCACCAGGCGATGACCGAGCCCTACACCGAAGCGCAAGTGCGCGCGCTGTTGGCCCTGCTTGGCTCACTGCGAAGGGAATTGCCCGGGCTCGAATACATCGCCGGGCACGAAGACCTGGACACGACGCGGGTGGCGGCAAGCGACGACCCGACGCGACAGGTTTCGCGCAAGCGTGACCCGGGCCCGCTATTCCCCTGGGACAGGGTCCTGGCCGAAGGCAAGCTGAAGCGCTTCACGCCCTGAGCCCCTGCTCCAGCCCGCGACGGTACAATTGCAGCAGTCGTCCGGAGCCACCATGACCGAATCCGTCGTATCTGAACTCGTCGCCCTGCTCACGCTGGAGCGGCTCGAAGACAACCTGTTCCGCGGCCAAAGCCGCGACATCGGCACCAAGTACGTGTTTGGCGGACAGGTGCTGGGCCAGTCCCTGTCGGCGGCGCAGCAAACCGTGGAAGCGGGCCGCAGCGTGCATTCCATCCACGCCTACTTCCTGCGCGCCGGCGACATCAACGCGCCGATCATATTCGACGTGGACCGCGCCCGCGACGGCCACAGTTTTTCGGTACGCCGGGTCACGGCGATCCAGCATGGCCAGCCGATCCTGGTGTTCGCTTCCTCGTTCCAGAAGGTCGAGCCCGGCGTCGAACACCAGTTCAACATGCCTGAAGTTCCGCAGCCCGAAGACGTCGAACCCACCGTCGCCCCGTCGCCAGAGGTCATGGAAAAACTGCCCGCGAAAATGCAGCGCTGGCTGTCGCGCATGGGTCCGTTTGAAATGCGCCCCATCTATCCGCGCGACGAGGTCAAGCCGCCCAAGCGCCCGCCCTACCAGCAGGTCTGGTTCCGCCTGACCGAGAAGGTCGGCGACGCGCCGGAATTGCATCGCGCGCTGCTCGCCTATGCGTCCGATTTCTACCTGCTGGGAACCACCACGTTTCCGCACGGCATCAGCTACTACCAGCCCAACGTGCAGATGGCCTCGCTCGACCACGCCATGTGGTTCCATCGTCCATTCCGCGTGGACGACTGGCTGCTGTATTCGCTCGACAGCCCGACCGCCGGTAATGCGCGCGGCTTGGCCCGTGGCCTGATCTACACGCGCGACGGCAAGCTCGTTGCATCGGTAGCCCAGGAAGGCCTGATCCGGGTCCTGCCCGAAGACAGCGAGGCCCACTGATGCGCCAGATGTTCAGCTCGCCGCGACTGGAAAACGTCGAAGCCGTCGCCAAGTTGTTCGAAGATGCCGGCATCGAGCACAAGATCAGCGAAGGGCGCGGCTACAAGAAGGTGAGCCGTCGCGAATTCAGCTATGTCGAGAAGAACAACAACGCCAATCTTCCGGCGATCTGGGTGATCAAGTCGGAAGACTACAAGCGCGCGCGGGAAATGCTGCACGACATGGGCCTGGAAGAAGGCGCGCCGGCGAGTTCCTACGTGCCCGAGGTGCTTCAGTTCCGGGAGCCGGTGAAGTCGTCGGATTCGTCGCGAATCTCGCGCATCCGCATCGCGCTGTTGTTCGCCGTGGGCGGCGCGGCCGCCTGGATGATCATCCGGATGCTGCTGCTTCCCTGAACCAGGGCACGGCAATCACATCGTGTGCGTCGGCTTGTCCGATTCCAGGGTGCCGGCCAGCATGGTCTCGATCTTTCCCTTCACCGTCTCGGCCTCGGCCGAGTCGCTGAACTGCACGCCGATGCCGGCGGCGCGATTGCCCTGCGAGCCCGGCGGCGTGATCCACACGACCTTGCCCGCGACCGGCAGGCGGTCCTTGTCTTCGGGCAGCGACAGCAACAGGAATACCTCGTCGCCCAGGGTATAGCGGCGATTGGTGGGAATGAAGATGCCGCCACCTTTCAGGAAAGGCATGTACGCGCCGTACAGCTGCGCCTTGTCCTTGATGGCCAGCGAGAGAATGCCCTGCCTTGCGCCTGCGCCACCAATCATCGTTCCAGTCTCCGGGTTGCAGCCGTGTGCATCATCGGCCCGTTTCGAACATGGTACGCCATTCGCGCAGCAGTCCTGCAAGCACCAGGTCGTTGCGAAGCGGCGCCTTGAGTTGCTCGCGAGTGCGGTTGATCGAGTCGAACCATTTCGAAATACTGGAAAAATCCCCAGGCGCAGTCAACACCGGGCGCCCGGCCGATGGCCGCTGGAAGCCCGAGGCTGCACCCTCCACCGCCAATTCGGCGGCAAAACGCAGCCTCAGCTCCGCGTTTTCGTCAGCCAGCCAACGCTGCGCCGTCTCCACCGGCCCGGCCCGGCCCGACCCCACGGCGTTGAGGCTGTCGATCACTTCGCCCCGCAGCTGCAGGATGCCATCGCGCATCCATGCCGCCGCCTGGCCGGGATTGCCGCGCGCCGCCGACAGTGCCGCAAGCGCCTCGGGGCCGCGCAAGCCTTCGGCTGCGAGGTACTGAAGCGACTCGTCGGTGGAGGGCAGGCGGAACTCGAGACGCTGGCAACGGCTGCGAATCGTCGCGGGCAATCGCCCCGGTCGCGAGGTCACCAGCAAGAGGAAGCGATTCGGGGCGGGCTCTTCCAGGGTCTTGAGCAAGGCATTTCCCGACGAGGCATTCATCAGGTCGGCCGGATCGATCAACACCACCTGGGCGCCACCAAGTTGCGGCGTGAACGAGAACCACTGGCCCAACCGGCGCACCTGGTCGACCGAAATTTCCGTGCGCAGCTTGTCGCCCTTTTCGTTGGGCTCCAGGCCGATCCGCTGCAGGTCAGGATGCGCCTGGGTAACGGCCAGGCCCACCTGTTGCGCGGGAAAAAGTTGGCAACTGCGGCAGGCGCCACAGGCGAACCCGTCGCTGCGGGGCGCACTGCACAGCAATCGCTGCGCGATGGCTTCCGCCACCTGGCGCTTGCCCATGCTGGCCGGCCCGGACAACAGCAGGGCATGGCCCAGCCGGCCCTGCGCGTGCGACTGCATCGCCGCGTCGAAAATCCGTCGCTGCCAGGCGGTCAGGTTCATGCGCGGGAGTCCAGCCATTGCGTGAGCAGCCCGGTGACTTCGGCGCTGACCTGTTCGGGCGACTGCGCAGCATCCACGATGCGATATCGCATGGGTTCGGCCGCGGCACGCAAGCGGTACGCCGCCCGGACCCGCTCGAAGAAATCCAGCTTTTCCGATTCGATGCGATCGAGTTCCGCACCGCGCGAGCGAGCGCGCGACAAGCCGACCTCGACCCCGACATCGAGCAGGAACGTCAGGTCGGGCTTGATCAGCGCGGCCCAGCGTTCGAGTTCGGCGATGATGCCCATGTCGATTCCGCGACCGCCGCCCTGGTAGGCAAAGCTGGCATCGGTGAAGCGATCGGTGAGCACCGCAGCGCCGCGGGCAATGGCCGGCTGCACCACTTCGCGAACCAGCTGTGCGCGCGACGCGAACATCAGCAGCAATTCCGTTTCAGCCGCCAGCTTGCCGGACGGATCGAGCAGCAACTGCCGTATCGCCTCGCCGGCCACGGTGCCGCCGGGTTCACGGGTCAGTACGACTTCCAGTCCGCGCCGCGCAAGCGACTGCCGCAAGGCTTCCCGCACGGTGGACTTGCCGGCGCCCTCGCCCCCTTCGATGGAAACCAGGAAGCCCTGGTGCGCATTGGCCGGCATCATCGCCTCAACTGGTACTTGCGCACCGCCGCCGAGTGTTCGGCATAGGTTGCGGAAAAATAGTGCGCGCCGTTGCCGCGCGCGACGAAGAAGATGGCATCGCCGTCGGCTGGATGCGCCACGGCTTCCAGCGCTGCCTTGCCGGGCATCGCGATCGGCGTGGGCGGCAGTCCCGCGCGCAGGTAGGTGTTGTAAGGCGTATCGGTCTGCAGGTCGCGCTTGCGGATATTTCCCGCGTAACTGCTGCCCATGCCGTAGATGATGGTCGGGTCGGTTTCCAGGCGCATGCCCAGTTCCAGGCGGCGCACGAACACGCCTGCGATTTGCGGCCGTTCACTGGCCAGCCCGGTTTCCTTCTCGACGATGGAAGCCAGGGTGAGCATTTCTTCGGGCGACGCCAGCGGCAGGCCGGCCTTGCGTGATTCCCAGGCGACGGCGAGTGCCTCGTCCATGGCCTTGGCCGCACGATCGAGCACGGCGATGTCGTCGGTGCCGCGCGTGTACACGTAGGTTTCGGGCAGGAAGCGACCTTCGGGGAACACCCGCGCGCGCCCGAGCTTCTCCATCACCTGGGCATCGAGCAACCCCTGGGTGCTGTGCTTGAGCAGGCCATCGCCGTCGAGCGCGGCGCGCAGGTCGCGAAAACTCCAGCCTTCGACGATGGTGAACTTTCGCTGGATGACCTCGCCCTTCGACAGCCGGTCGAGGATCTCGCGTGGCGTCAGTCCCGACGTGATCGAGTACTCGCCCACCTGCATTCGACCGGCGACGCCCATCTCGCGCGAAAGCAATTTCCATTCCAGGTCGCTGCCCTGCACCACGCCTTGCTCGCGCAATTTCCGCAGCACGGCGTTGAAGCCGTCGCCGCGTTCGATAACCAGGACCCGCTCGGTCTGGTCGAGCACCATGGCGCGCTGGGCAAAACCCTGCGTGCGCTGCCAGACAATGGTGACCGCCACCGCGATGACGATGATCGCGATGGCGAAGGCCAGCTTCAGCCGCCCGTGCTTGAGATGCGTGGCCAATCAGGACTCCTCGAAGACAAAGGCTGGATTTGCGTTCGCCAGCTTGCGGCGCAGCGCGGTGACCGCGGGATGCAAGGGCCACTCGCGCAGGCCCAGCCGGCGTACGGGAAGGATACCGCGCACGGCATTGCAGAGAAAAAGCGCCTCGGCGTGGCTGACTTCCACCGCGCTCAGGTCGGCCTGCTCGGCCTCAGGCACTTCGTCCAGCAGCCAGCCGCGGACGATGCCGGCGATGCCGCAGCGATCGAGCCGCGGCGTAAGCCAGCGGCCGCCGACCAGGGCGAACAGATTGGCGGATGTAGCGCTGACCACGCGGTCCTCGGTGTCGCGGACGATGCCGTCGAAGATTTCCGGGTCGTCCCACTCCGCGCGCGCGAGCACCTGCTCGAGCCGGTTCAGGTGCTTTATGCCGGCCAGTCGCGGCTGGATGGCCCAGGGCGTCTGGCACCAGCGCAGGTCGACCGGCCCGACCGGATCGGGTGCCCGATGGGTGGACACGATGACGGTCGGCGACATCGACGCCGGTGGCTTGTAGCCTCGCCCCCCGGTGCCCCGCGTGCAGATGATCTTGAGCACGCAAGCCCCGGGCTCGGCCTTCATCAGGGTGGCGCAGGCGCGGCGCACGGCCAGTTCGGACGGCGCCGGGATGCCCAGCGACGTCGCGCCGCGAAGCAAGCGGTTCCAGTGGCGGTCCCACCATGCCGGCAGCGCCTTGTTGACCAGCAGCGTCTCGAACACGCCATCGCCGTAGGCCAGTCCGCGATCGCCGGGATCCAGGTGCGGCACGACCTTGCCATCGCTCAGGATGATCGCGTTCATGCCGGGTCGAGTGCACGCATCAGGCCGCGCGCCTTGGCACGGGTTTCGTCGAGCTCGGCCTCGGCGATCGAATCCACCACCAGGCCGGCGCCGGCGCGCAACTGCAACTGGTTGCCGGCCAACCATGCGCTGCGGATGAGGATGTTCAAGTCCATGTCGCCATCGCGATTGAGGTAGCCCATTGCGCCGGTATAGGGCCCGCGGCCTTCGCCTTCGAGCTCGGCGATGATCTGCATGCAGCGGACCTTCGGGCACCCGGTGATGGTACCCCCGGGAAACACGGCGGCGATCACCTGGCCCGGCGTCACGTCCGGGCGCAGGGTGCCACGCACGTTGGAAACGATGTGGTGCACGTGCGTGTAGCTTTCGACGATCATCAACTCGTCGACCTCCACGCTGCCGGCCTGGCAGACGCGACCGAGGTCGTTGCGCTCCAGGTCGATCAGCATCACGTGCTCGGCGCGTTCCTTGGGATGGCCGACCAGTTCCTTGATGCGCAATTGCTCGTCGTCGCCGGCGATGCGCGGCCGCGTACCCGCGATGGGGCGCGTCTGCACGCTGTCGCCGCGCACCGATACCAGGCGCTCCGGCGACGAACTCGCCAGCGCCCAGCCGGGTTGCACCAGCAAGCCCGCGAAGGGTGCCGGATTGGCTTCCCGAAGTCGCGCATAGAGCGCTTCGGGGCGCGGGGGTTCTTCGAATACCGCATTCCATCCGCGCGACAGGTTTACCTGGAAGACATCGCCGTTGCGAAGATAGTCGTGCACCCGGGCGACGCCGTCGAGGAATCGTCGCGGTTCGTCCTCGATGATCGAAGCCGGGGCCTGCCAGGGCTCGGGTGCAAACGGCCCGGAAGTCCGTGCGATGTCAACGGCGACTGCGTCGAGCAAGCGCTCGTCGCCGGCTTCGCACAAGCCGATGCAGCGCCCCGTGCTGCGATCGCGCGCAACCACGGCCGGACAGCGCAGCGCCAGCGCAACGGGCAAGGGGCCCGGTGCCGGCGGCAAGCGGAGCACGGGCTCGATCTGCGCGGCCAGTTCGTAGGCGAGGAACAATCCCCAGCCGCCGCGAAAAGGCAATTCAGTGGCGGCGAAAGGCAACTCGGCCCCAGCGCCCGCGCCGGGTTCGTCGCGCTGGCCCGACTGCAGTCGCTTCCATTCGTCGTCCAGGCACCCCAGGAACGTGCCCGCCAACGCCTCGCCATCGGTGCGGCGGGTGACGCCGTCGGCGTCCAGCCGCAGGCCATCGCCGTTGGCCACCAGCAACAGGTCCCATCGCGACAGCGCATTGCCGCCGGCGACGCTTTCCAGCAACAGCGGATAGCGGACCGGATCGAGCCGATGCAGGGCCAGCAGGTCCAGGCCGGGCGACAACTCGCGTTGGCTTGTCATCGCG